>NZ_JBEXXK010000074.1:0-50501 GCF_040630405.1 Streptomyces sp. NPDC005811 | reverse complement strand
GCGGTCTCGAAGAGCATGATCTGCGGGTCCTTGAGGTGCGCGAACCGCTTGCTCGTCGAGCGCGGCGTGACCACCTGGGCGGAGACGATCTCGTCATCGAGCAGCCAGCGCAGCACGTCCACCTCGTGCACCGCCGTGTCCAGCGCGGCCATCGCGGAGGTGTACGACTCCGGGACGGTCGGATTGCGGTGGGCGCAGTGCACGATGAGCGGCCGGCCGATCCGGCCGGAGTCGATGACCTGCTTCATCTGGCGGTAGCCGGTGTCGTAGCGGCGCATGAAGCCGACCTGGACGAGGCGGCGGCCGTGGGCGGTCTCGGCGTCGATGATCTTCAGGCAGTCCTCGGCGGTGGTGGCGAGGGGCTTCTCGCAGAACACGGGCTTCCCGGCGGCGATCGCGTCGAGCACGTGCTCGGCGTGGGTGGGGCCCCACGAGGTCACGAGAACGGCGTCCACGTCGTCCGCCGTGACGACGGCAGCGCCGTCGGGCAGCACCCGGGCGCCTGCCGGTGCGGCGGCCTCGGTGGCCCGGGCCGCGTCGATGTCGGTGACCGCGGTCACCCGGGCACCGGTCACGGTCTCGGTGAGCCGACGGATGTGTTCCTTGCCGATCCAGCCGGCGCCGATCACTCCTACACGTACGGTCATGGTCATCCCTTCAAGGGGTCAGGAGGAGAAGCGCGCCCGGAGTTCGGCTTCGAGGGTTTCGAGCGTGCGCCCCTTGGTCTCGGGGACGTAGCGCTTGACGAAGGCGAGCGAGAAGCCGCCCGCCACGACGAACAGGAAGAAGGTGGAGGAGATCCCGATCCCGTCGACCAGGGACGGGAAGACCAGCCCGATCACGAAGTTGGTCAGCCACAGCACCACGGCCGCGACACCCATGCCGAAGCCGCGCATCCGCATCGGGAAGAGCTCCGACAGCATCAGCCAGGTCACCGGCGAGATCGCGCCCTGCTGGAACGCGAGGAACGTGACCGTCATCGCGAGCACCGCATAGGCCCGGCCGTCCCCGGCGGGCAGCACCAGCGAGAACACCCCGATGAACAACAGGGCCGCCGTGGTGCCGATCTGACCGACCATCAGCATCGGACGACGGTTGACCCGCCCGAGCAGCCAGATCCCGAGGAAGGTGGCCAGCACCGAGATCACACCGTTGGCGATGTTCGCGGTCAGCGCGCTGTCCGAGGCGAAACCGGCGTCGGTGAGGATCTGCGTGCCGTAGTACATGATCGTGTTGACGCCGGTGATCTGCTGCACGATCGCGATCCCGAAGCCGACGAACATCAACTTCCGCACCCAGGGCACGGACTTGATGTCCTGCCAGCCGCCCAGCTTCTCCTGCTCGTCCTTGACGGCGAGCGCGGACACCTCGCTCAGCTCGGCCTCGGCCCGCTGCTGCGAACGGACCTGCTTCAGCACCTCCAGAGCCTCCGGGAAACGGCTCTGCGAGGCCAGCCAGCGCGGGCTCTCCGGCATGACCAGCATGCCGAACCACAGCACCACGGCCGGGACCGTGGCGATCACCAGCATCCACCGCCACACCCCGCCGGACTCACCGCCGACGTTCGCGATGACCGCGTTGGAGGTGAAGGCCAGCAACTGCCCGCTGACGATCATCAGTTCATTGCGGGTGACCAGCGCGCCGCGCCGCTCGGCGGGCGACACCTCGGCGAGATACACCGGCACCGTCACCGACGCGCCGCCGACCGCGAGGCCCAGCACGAACCGGGCCACGACCATGACGGCCGTCGTGGGCGCGAGCGTGCAGCCCAGCGCGCCGACGAAGAACAGCACCGCGAGGGTGAGGATCGTACGGCGCCTGCCGCGCGCGTCCGACAGCCGCCCGCCGGTCACCGCGCCGAGCGCGGCGCCGAGCAGCAGGGAACTGGTGACCATGCCCTCGGTGACCGGTGTCAGACCGAGGTCGTCGGTCATGTAGGGCAGGGCGCCGTTGATGACACCGGTGTCGTAGCCGAAGAGGAGTCCGCCGAAGGTGGCGACGACCGTGATGACCCGCAGCCGCCGCGACACGGCGGGCGAGGGGGCGTCGATGGTGAGGGCGGGGGCCTGAAGCGCGTCGTCCCTGACGTCCATGGGCCGTCCTCCTAGCGGTCGAGGTTTGGGCGTCGGGTCCCGCTCAGGCCGCAGCCGGCGAGGTGCTCACGGGTGCTGACCGCGATGGGCAGCGGCACCTCGGGCGCGCACGGGTACAGGTCCTGCTCGACGATCACGAACAACTCGGCTTCCAGCAGGCCCAGTTCGGCCACGACCTCGGCCGGGTTCGGCACCCCGGCGGGCGGCGACACGCACACGCCACGCTTGACCGCCTCACCGAACGGCAGATCCTCGGCGGCGACCTGGGCGAGCACGGCCGGGTCCATCTGCTTGATGTGCACATATCCGACGCGCTCGCCGAACCGGCGGATCAGATCGAGGTTGTCACCGCCGCCGTAGGCCACGTGCCCGGTGTCCAGGCACAGGTTGGTGTAACGGGAGTCGGACTCGTTGAGCAGCCGCTCGATCTCGGGCTGCGTCTGGATGTGGCTGTCCGCGTGCGGGTGGACGACCAGCCGCACGTCGTACTCGTCGAGCAGCAGCTTGCCCAGCCGGTCCGCGGCCCGACCGAAGCCCGCCCACTGCACGGCGGTCAGTTCGGGCGACTCGGTGAACGCACCGGTCTTCTCGTCCCGGTACATCGGCGGGATGAGCACGAGGTGGTGCGCGCCCGCGGCCCGGGTCAGCGTGGCGACCTGCCGGACATGGGCGAGCATCTCGTCCCAGGCCTCGGGCCTGTGCAGCGCGCCGAAGGCGGTACCGCCGGAGACCCTCAGCCCGCGCGCGTCCAGCTCCTGCTTGAGACGCTGGGGGTCGGTGGGAAGGTAGCCGTACGGACCGAGCTCGAACCATTCGTAGCCGGCCTGCTTCAGCTCGTCGAGGAAACGGGTGTACGGGACCTGGTGCTCGTCCTCGGGGAACCAGATGCCCCAGGAGTCGGGAGCGGAGCCGAGGCAGAGGTTGCCCACGGTGGTGCGGAGGGGGGATGGCGCCGTTGCCATGGCATGTCCTTCGGAGGAGGGGAGCAGGTCAGTTGCTGGTGGGGAAGGTGAATCCGGCGGTGATGTGCTGGGTGGGCTGGGGCCAGCGGGTGGTGATGACCTTGGGGAGGGTGTAGAAGCGGATGTTGTCTGTCGCGCTCTACTAGCGCGCTCTAGTGCGAGTACGATGACCCCTGTCCAAATGTCATGTCAATAGCTTGTTGCCGGGGGATTTCGTGGATGCTGCGGGCAGGCAGCGGCCCACGATGGCGGACGTCGCCGCGAAGGCGGGGGTCTCGCGGGCGCTGGTGTCGATCGTGTTCCGCAACCAGCCGGGCGCGAGCGAGGAGACCCGTGAGCGGGTGCTGAAGGTGGCCGACGAGATCGGCTACCGGCCCGACAGTGCGGCCCGGCTGCTCGCCCGCGGGCGCAGCCGCACTCTCGGGGTGATGTTCGCCGTCCAGCAGATCTTCCACAAGGACCTCATCCAGGGGATCTATCCGGAGGCCGAACGGTTCGGCTACGACGTGCTGCTCTCCGCCGCCGCCGAGGGGCGCAGCGAGGCCAAGGCCGTGGAGGCGCTGCTCGGGCACCGCTGCGAGGCGCTGATCGTGCTCGGCTCCGAGGCGGAGGCCCTCGACCTCGACGAACTGGGGCGCAGGGTGCCCACCGTCTCGGTGGGCCGGCGGTCGCCGCGGGCGTGCGCGGACTTCGTGCACTCCGCCGAGGGGGAGGGTGTACGGCAGGCGATGGATCATCTCGTGGAGCTGGGACATCGGCGGATCGTGCACATCGACGGCGGGCGGGGGCCCGGTTCCGCCGAGCGGCGGCGGGCCTACCGGTCGGCGATGCGCCGGCACGGGCTGGAGTCCGAGGCCCGGGTGATTCCCGGTGAGCACACCGAGCAGTCGGGTATCGAGACCGGGCTGCTGCTGCTCGGGGAGCGTGACCGCGGGGTGCCCCTGCCGACGGCGGTGCTGGCGGGCAACGACCGTTGTGCGATGGGGGTGTTGATGTCCCTGACCCGGGCCGGGGTGGAGGTGCCGCGGGACTTGTCCGTCGTGGGCTACGACGACAGCCACCTC
This sequence comes from Streptomyces sp. NPDC005811, assembly GCF_040630405.1. NCBI lineage: Bacteria > Bacillati > Actinomycetota > Actinomycetes > Kitasatosporales > Streptomycetaceae > Streptomyces > Streptomyces sp. NPDC005811. The sequence continues at coordinate 46,382 of NZ_JBEXXK010000074.1, read as the reverse complement.
TCCCACCTCATGCCCATCGGCCTGACCATCGTCCGGCAGGACGCGGCGCTGCTGGCGGAGTACGCGGTGCGGTTCGCCATGGAGCGGCTGGAGAGTCCCCAACTGCCGTCACGTGAGGCGGTGTTGGATCCTCAGCTAGTGGTGCGGGGGACCAGTGGGCCGGTGCCGGTGCGGGTGCCAGGGTGGCGGCCTGAAGGCGCGGCGGCCGGACACCTCTTCACGGAACCTTCACCAACTCCCCAAGTGCTTTAGGTTTCAAGGGGATACGCTCGCGCTCAATCCCCCCACCCAGCACAGGAGACTCGTTGTGCGAGACGGCAACGTAGTGGTGATAGGCGGCGGTTACGCGGGCGTCCGCCTGGCGAAACGCCTGGACGCGACGGCGAACGTCACGCTCGTGGACCGCAAGGAGGTCTTCTTCCACCGTATCGCCTCCCTGCGCGCCGGTGTGCGCCCGGAATGGACGGTGACCCCCTTCATCCCGTACGACCGGCTGCTGCGCCACGGCCGGCTGGTCGTGGGCAAGGCGGTCCGGATCGACCCCGTCGGGCGGGAGGTCGTCCTCGCCGCGGGGGAGCGGCTGCCGTACGACGTCCTGGTGATCGCCACCGGTGCCGACTACCCCGAACCGGCCCGTTTCAGCGGCGGGACGGCGGAGGAGGCGGCCAGGGTGTTCGGCCAGCACCAGCGGAAGATCGCCGGTGCCGAGCACGTCCTGGTCGTGGGCGGCGGGCCCTCCGGGGTCGAGCTCAGCGCCGAGATCAGGCTGGCCCGGCCCGACGCCCGGGTCACCCTCGCCCACTCGGGGGCGGAACTGCTGACCTCCACGGGCAGCGCCCGTGCCGGCCGCAGGGCCCGGGCCTGGCTGGAGTCCCATGGGGTGGAGGTGCGGCTCGACTCCTTCATGTCCCCGGGCAACGACTTCGCCACCTACCGCGACAGCCGCGGCGCTGTCCTCGTCGCCGACCTCTCCTTCTGGGCGACCGGCACCACCCCCAACACGCTCTGGCTGCGGCTGGCCGGGCACGGGGACTGGCTCAACGGCACCGGGCACGTCAAGGTCGACGGCATGCTCCGGGTGGTGGGACGGCCGGACGTGTTCGCGGTCGGTGACGTGAACGACGTGGGCGAGCTGAAGGTCACCCCGGCCGCGCTCTCCCAGGCGGAGACCGCCGCCCACAACATCGGCGCGTATCTGCGCAGTCCGGGCCGGCACGGCAGGACGCGCTCCTACCGCGGGGTCCACCGCACCCCGCTCATCGTGCCGTTCGGCTCGTCCGACGGGGTGACCGTCCTGCCCGTGCCGGGCGGTGAGACCGCGGTGCTGGGCACCCGGACCACCACCATGGCCAAGGCGAAGACCCTGATGACCCCGTTCATGCGGCGCCAGCTGGGCTACACGGCGGCCTGACGCCGGCACCCTTTCGTACCCCCACGCCCTCGTGGGCGAGTGCTTGCCCACGCCTCGTTCCACGAGGGCGTTTCCTTCCACTCGGGCTTGAAATTTCAAACACATTGGGGGAGGGTGAGGATGTGCTTGAGAGTTCAAGCGTATCGAGATCCGCAGGATCCGTCCCCCCCGTGGAGCCCCCATGTCTGTCGCTTCTGAAGCCGTCGCCGTCCGCCGAGGTCCGCTCGTCGTCGTGGGAGGGGTGATCGCCGCCGTCGTGGTCGCGTCCGTCGTGGACGCGGTGCTGGCCCTCGCCGCCCTGGCCCTGGGCGCCCCGGACGACTTCCAGCCGCTCAAGCCCGGGTCCTACATCTTCCTGACCGCCGTCGGGACCGTGGCCGGCGCCCTCGGCTGGGCCGTCGTCCGCAAGGTGTCCAAGGACCCCGCGGCCCTGGTCCGGTGGCTGGTCCCGGCCCTCGTGGTCGTGTCGTTCGTCCCGGACTTCCTGCTCTTCGGCGCGGGCGGGGCCATCGGTGTGACGGCGCTGCTCCTGATGCACGTCGCGGTCGCGGCGGTCGCGGTGTTCGCCTACCGCAAGGTGATGCCGCTGTCCTGATCCACGGGGATCAGACCGGCGGAGCCACGAAGACACCCGGGTCGACGTCGTTGAACGACTCCTTCGCCACGAACTCGTTCATCGGGTTCGCCGTGCCCCACTGGTCGGTGACCTCGGGCTGCGAGAAGTCGTAGACGTGCGGGTGCCAGGTGTCCTCGTCCAGCAGCTCCAGCTCCGTCGTGTACTCGACGGTGTTGCCGTGCGGGTCGAGGAAGTAGGTGAAGGTGTTGTCGCCCGCCATGTGCCGGCCCGGGCCCCAGATCTTCTGGAACCCGGCCCGCATCACCCGGCCGGACCCGCGCATGTACTCGTCGAGGCCGCGCATCTCGAAGGAGACGTGGTGCAGGGAGGTGTGCGGGCCCTTGGCGAGGGCCATGGAGTGGTGCTGGTTGCTGATCCGCATGAAGTGCATGACCTCGCCCATGTGCGGCGAGCTGAGCGTGTCGGAGAGCCGGAAGCCGAGGTGGGTCTCGTACCACCGGCGGGTCCGGTCGAGGTCCGGGGAGTTGAGGACGACGTGGGAGAGCTTCACCGGGATCGCCTCCTTCTCCTCGATCCTGCGGTGCCGCCGGACCTCGACGTCCGCCGAGACTTCGAGAGTGCGGCCGTCGACGTCGAAGAAGCGGAAGCCGTAGCCGCCGCCGGGGGTGTCGACCTTCCCCGGCTGGGAGATCAACTGCACTCCGCCCGCCAGGAGTTGCTCGGCGAGCGTGTCCACGTCCGCCGCGCTCGCCGCGCCGTACGAGACGAGGTCGAGGCGCTTCTCCTCGGACTTGCGCAGCCGGACGACATACTGTTCGGGGCTGCCCTCGGCGGCCAGGAAGGAGATCCCGGAGTCCTCGGCGACCTTGGTCAGGCCCCAGACGCCGGCGTAGAAGTCGAGCTGCTTGTCGTAGTCGGGCACGGCCAGGTCGACGTGCCGCAGATGGGTGAGCAGGCGGTTGCCCATGGGGGATCCTTCTCAGGAGAGGGTGAGCAGGGCGGCGGCGTTGCCGCCCCGCACCGCGTGGAAGTCGTCGTCGGGCAGATCCGCGGCGCGCAGTGCGCCGACCGGGTCCTCGGTGCCCATGTCGAAGGGGAAGTCGGAGCCGAGCAGGACCCGCCGCGGCCCCACGGTCAGGAGCAACTGCCGCAGCACGTGCGGGTCGTGGACGAGTGAGTCGAAGTGGATCCGCTCCAGGTAGCTGCTCGGTTCACGGGCGCAGCCCCGTGCGTCGGGGCGGGCCCGCCAGGCGTGGTCGGAACGCCCGATGTGGGTGGGCAGATAGCCCCCGCCGTGCGCAGCGATCAGCCGCAGCCGGGGGTGGCGGTCCAGGACGCCGGAGAAGATCAGGTGCGACAGCGCGACCGCGTTCTCGGTGGGCTGGCCGACGGTGTTGGACAGGTACCACCGGTCCAGCCGCTTGTCGAGCGTGCAGCCGAACGGGTGCAGGAAGACCAGGGCGCCGGTCTCCTCCGCGCGGGCCCAGAACGGCTCCAGCCGGGGGTCGGACAGCTCGACCTCCCGCGTCCCGCCCGGGCCGGGGGCGTGCGAGGAGATCTCCACGCCCCGCAGGCCCTGCGCCAGCGCGTGGTCGAGCAGGGCCGGTGCGAGGCCGGGGTGCTGGAGCGGGACGAGACCGAGGCCGTACAGCCGGTCGGGGGCCTTGGCGCAGTGCGCGGCGGTTCCCTCGTTGGCCAACCGGCAGACGAGTGCGGCCAGTTGCGGGTCGGCCCAGTAGTGGTAGTGGGACGGCGAGGGGCTCACCAGCTGGATGTCCACGCCCTGCGCGTCCATCGCGGCCAGCCGTACCGCGACCTCCGTCAGCCGGGGGATGCGTGCGCCGACCATCGGGCCGTTGACGGCGAGGGCGGCCGGGCCGTTGCGGCTCGCGTCGAGATCGCGGGCCTCGGCGAGACCGGCCTGCCCGGCGACGGCCTGCTCTATGTCGGGCAGCAGGAGATGGGCGTGGACGTCGATGGTGGGCGGCGACTGGGGCTCGGTCACGGTCACGGGAGTTCCTTGAGGGCGGTCAGGGTACGGCGCATCAGCCCGGGGACATCGGCGTCGCGCCGCCCCTCCAGCAGCCACTGGGCGAGCTGGACGGAGGCGTCGACGACTCTGCGCACCCGGGGCAGCCGGCGGGCGTGGTAGTCGGTGAGGACCCGGTCGAGGGCGCCGGCGTCCCAGCGGTCGAGGCCGGTCAGCAGCTCGGCGAGGACCTGGACGTCCTCCAGGGACATCGCGGCACCCTGGGCGAAGGTGGGCGGGCAGCAGTGGGCGGCGTCGCCGGCCAGCACCACCCGGCCGCGGTGCCAGGGGCCCTCCACCAGCAGCCGGTCGAACCAGGTGTAGTTGACGACCGAGGGATCGGTGAACGCGGCCCGCAGCTCCGGCCAGGCGCCGCCGTAGTTCTCGCAGAGCGCCCGCATCTCGTCGGCGAGTCCGGCCGGGTCCAGCGTGGCCCGGTCCCGGGCCGGCTCGACGAGATACGTGTAGACCGTGTCCTCGCCGGTCGGACAGTACCCGGCGATGAAACAGCGGCCGCCGTAGATCATCTCGGTGCGGCGGACCCCGGCCGGGCGGGGCGCGGGGGCACGCCAGATGCCCATGCCGGTCGGCTCGGGCCGGTCGGGCACCCCGATCATGGCGCGGGTGGCGGAGCCGAGGCCGTCGGCGCCGACCACCAGGGCGTAGCGGCGGGCCGTGCCGTAGGAGAAGGTGACGTCCACGCCCCCGTCGTCCTGGGCGAACGCGGTGGCCGTGGTGCCGAGGCGGACGTCGGCGCCCGAGGCACCCACCATGCCGATCAGGAGCTGCTGGAGCCGGGGCCGCTGCATCCCGATGTGGGCGGGCAGGTCGTCGCCGCCGGTGCGGAGTTCCTCGTGGGCGTGGAGCACGGTGCCGTCGGGGGCGAGGACGGCGACGCCCTCGGCGGCGTACCCGTCCTTCTCGACGTCCTCCAGCACCCCGACCTCGCGCAGCACCCGCAGGGCGTTGCCCTGGAGGGTGATGCCGGAGCCCGCGGCGGCCTTCCAGTCCGGGCTCGCCTCGATCAGGTCGACGGCGATCCCGGCCCGGCGCAACAGCACGGTCAGGGCGTTGCCGGAGGTGCCTCCGCCGATGACGAGGACACTACGCGTCAGGCTGTCAGCCATGTCGGGGATACCTCCCGGGGTCGGGCCGCGCGGCGCGGCCGCACGTCGATGGAGCCACGCGCCGCTTCGGGGCGCGGCGGCGTGCGTTACTTGACGGCGATCGGGTTGAGCGGGGAGCCCACGGCTCCGGTGATCGGCAGTGGCGCCGCGGTCAGCCAGAACGCGTACACGCCGTCCTCGGCGCAGTCCGCGGCGAGCGCGTCGAGGTCCCACATCTCGCCGATCAGCAGACCGATGTGGGGGATGGCGACCTGGTGCAGGGGCTGGAAGGCGTGCGCGAACTCGTTCGGGCGGACCTCGAAGCCCCAGGTGTCGGTGGCGATGGCGGCGATCTCGGTGCGGTGCAGCCAGCCGGCCGAGGTGAACGACAGCCCGGGTGCCGGGCCGCCCGCGTAGTCGCCCCAGCCCTCGCGCCGCGCCCGGGCGAGCTGCCCGGTCCGTACGAGGACGAGGTCGCCGCGCCCGACGGTCACCCCGTGGGCCTCGGCGGTCGCGGTCAGATGCTCCTCGGTGACCGGGAACCCGTCGGGCAGCTCTCCGTCGGTGCCGACGACCCGGCCCACGTCGAGCAGCACCCCGCGGCCGGCGGCGTACGGCGCCATGTGCTCGATGCCGGTGACGAGGTCGCCGTCGGAGGTGACGACCTTCTCGGCGGCCCGCCCGTTCCACGCCTTGCCGTGGTCGAAGATGTGCCCGAGCCCGTCCCACTGCGTGGAGCACTGGAGCGGCATCGCGATCACGTCGTCGGCGCCGCCGATGCCGTGCGGGAAGCCCTGGTTGCCGAGGGCCGCGTCGGTGCCGGTGTCCAGCATGGTGTGGACGGGGTTGGTGCGCCGGCGCCAGCCCTTCTGCGGGCCGTTCATGTCGAAGGACTGCGCCAGCGAGAAGCTGACCCCCCGGCGGACCAGGGCGGCGCCCTCGCGGCGCTTGGCCGCGTCGAGGAAGTTCAGGGTGCCGAGGACGTCGTCCTCGCCCCAGCGGCCCCAGTTCGAGCATGCCTTGGCGGCTTCGGCGATCGCGCCCTCGGGGTCGTGACGGTCCGGGCTCATGCCGTCCCCTCCGCGACACAGCGGGTGCGCTGGGCGCCGAGCCCGGTGATCGAACCGTCCATGACGTCGCCGTCGCGCAGCAGCCGGCCCCAGTGGATGCCGTTGCCCGCGGGGGACCCGGTCAGCACCAGGTCGCCGGGCAGCAGCCGCGCGGTCTGCGAGATGTACGACACCAGCCGCGCCACCCCGAAGAGCATGTCCTTGGTGGACTCGTCCTGCATGACCTCGCCGTTCAGCTTCAGCGTCACCCGCAGGTCGCCGGGGTCGGCGAGCGACTCGGCCGGGACGAGCCAGGGGCCCAGCGGGGTGAAGCCGGGGGCGTTCTTGCAGCGCAGCCAGTCCGTGCCGATGGCCTTCATGTCCCGGCGGAACACGGTCGCCCGGTCGGTGAGATCGTTGGCGATCGTGTACCCGGCGACGTACTCGAGGGACTCCTCGACGGAGACCCGGTGGGCGGGCCGGGAGATCACGGCCGCCAGCTCCAGCTCCCAGTCCGGCTGCTCCGCCCACGAGGGCAGCACCACGTCGTCGAACGGGCCGGTGACGGTGCTGGGCAGACCGATGAAGACGTACGGCAGGTCCTCGGCGGCCCGGCGGTCCATGACCGCGGCGATCTCCGCGCGGGCCTCCTCCACCGTGCGCGGGTCGTCGGGGGAGCGGTGGGCGACCTCCAGGTCGATCACGTGCTGCCGGTAGTTCGCGCCGGACTGGAAGATCTGCCGGGGCTCCAGCGGCGCGTGCACCCGCAGGCCCTCCAGGGGCCGCCAGTCCCGGGTGCCGTCGTCCGCGAGGGCGCGCAGGACCGGGAGGGTCTCCTCCCAGCGCTCCACCACGGCGCGCAGCGCGGTCGGCGCGAAGGCGAGCGCCCGGCTCAGGTCCAGGACCCGTCCTTGGGCCAGGAGACCGGGGAAGGCCGGCCCGTCCGAGGTGTCTTCCGCGGCCTGCCGGACGGAGAACGTGCCGAGCGCGAACGGGCCGGCAGGTTGCGCGAACGTTGCCATGAGATTTCCTCCTGCTGGGGTGCGGTCTACTCTGACCCTGATCGGCAGATCACGGAAATCAATCCTGTGGATCTGCCACATCCACGGCATGGATGGCTCGGCAAATGGCTCTTCGCTCCCTAGGTGGTGCCCCCGGTGAACCTGTCCCGACTCGATCTCAACCTGGTCGTCGCCCTGCGCGCCCTGCTGGAGGAGCGCAACGTGACCCGGGCCGGTGAGCGCATCGGGCTGAGCCAGCCCGCGATGAGCGCGGCGCTGGCGCGGCTGCGGCGCCATTTCGACGACGAATTGCTCGCCCGCACCGGTAACGCCTACGAGCTGACCCCGCTCGGAGCCGCCCTCAGGGACCGCAGCGCGACCGCGTGCGATCTGCTGGAGCGGGTGTTCTCCAGCCAGGCCGACTTCGAACCGGCCGCGGAGAACCGGGAGTTCACCCTGCTCGCCTCGGACTACGGCGCGGCCGTGTTCGGCGCGGCGCTGGCCCGGTCCGTGCACGAGGAGGCGCCCGGGATCCGGTTCACCTTCCAGCATCCGGCGCCCGGGGTCGTCGAGAACACCGCGACCACGCTCAGCACCGTCGACGGGCTGCTGCTGCCGCACGGTGTCATCGACGGCTTCCCGGCCGTCGACCTCCACCAGGACCGCTGGCTCTGCCTGGTCGCCGACGACCACCCCGACGTCGGCCACGAGCTCACCCTCGACCACCTGGCCCGCCTGCCGTGGGCGGTCTACCAGCGGCCCTACGACGCGCCGGTCGCCCGGCAGCTGAGCATGCTCGGCATCAGCCCCCGGGTGGAGGTCTCCGTGCAGACGTTCCAGCTGCTGCCCCACATGGTCGAGGGCACCCGCCGGGTCGCGATGATCCAGGAGCGCCTGGCCCGCAAGGCGGTCCGCGCGGCGGCGGTGCGGGTCCTGCCCTGTCCGTTCGAGGCGGTTCCGGTGCAGGAGGCGCTGTGGTGGCATCCGGTCCACGCGCAGGACGCCGCGCATATCTGGCTGCGCGAGAAGTGCGCGGAGGTGGGGGCGACGCTGGCCGAGGAGTGAGCGGTGTGCGTCGCGGCCGGTCGCGCCCACGCGGCGGAGCCGCATGTCGATACAGCCCAGCGCCCCTAGGGGGTTCGCCCTCGGGTCAGTTGGAGTGCTGCCGCCACCAGGGCCGATGCCAGGCCCAGTAGGCCCACCGCGCCCGCCAGGCTGCCGACGGCCGCCTTCAGGGCGAGCAGGACCAGCGGGCAGACGAACTCGCCGCCGAAGAACGCCGCCGTCCACAGCCCGGTGCCGCGGCCCCGGTCCGCGAAGGCCAGCCGGGACATGGCGCTGGTGAGCAGGGCGGGCAGCAGCATGCCGGTGCCCACGCAGTTGACCACCGCGCCGACGACCAGCACCGGCGCGCTCCCGGCGAGGAACATCACGCCGAAGCCGGCCGCGCAGACCGCGAACACGGCCGGCAGCATCGGCTCGGGGGAGCGCTTCAGCCGGGCGAAGGCGACCGCCCCGCCCACCGTGGCCGCGCTCGCGGCCGCGGTGGCCAGCCCGATCACCCCGGAGTTCTCCACCCCGAGGTCGTCGAGCAGGTATGACATCTCCACCGGGACGGTGTAGAAGACCATCGCGCCGAAGAAGGTGAGCGCGCAGACACCCGCCAGCTGCCGCCAGGGGAAGCCGCGCCGCGCCGGTTCCCCGGCCGCGGCCCCCTCGTCCGCACCGGTCTCCGCACGGGCCGTCCCGCCGGGCAGGGCGGAGGCCATCAGCGGGGCGAGGAGCAGGCTGACGGCGTACACCCAGAACGGCACCCGCCAGCCCGCCGACCCGGCGGCCCCGCCCAGCACGAAGAACACGGTGGCCGAGGCGGAGGCGCACATGGTCTGGAGGGCGAGGTACTTCACCCGCCGCCGGCCGGTGTAGTAGTCGCCGATCAGGGTCGTGCAGCAGGTCATGATGGCGGCCTCGGCGACCCCGACCAGGGCGCGGCTGGCGATGATGGCGCCGAGCGAGTCCAGCCAGAGCGGCGCGGTGCCGAACGCGGCGTACAGGACGGTCGCCACGACCAGCAGCCGTTTGCGGCCCAGCCGGTCCACGATCACCCCGGCGAACGGGGCCAGCAGCGCCAGCGCCAGCGCCGGCACGGTCAGCGCCAGCGGCACCAGCGCCTCCGCCCCCGGCACCGAGGCGAAGTGGTCCTGCATCTTCGGCAGCACCGGGGCGATCAGCACCGCCCCGAGGATCGGCAGACAGCTGCCCGCCATCAGCAGGGTCACCCGCAGCAGATGGGCCGGGCCCGAGACGGGGACGGGCGGGGGAGCGGTGTCGTCGACCGCGGCGGGCGACGACGGCGGGGCGGAACCGGGCATGGCGACTCCAGGGACGGTGTACGGGAGCGGGCATGCCTGGGGCGGAGGCGCCGGGAAGCACGGCATGCTGCGGACGGCCGCACACCGGCGGCTGGTCCGGACAGCGGCGTGCGGGTAGGGACGACTATGGGCGTCGCCCGTCCCCGCCGCCATCCTCCGCGTGATCCGAATCCCGTATCGGCGTCATCCATGCCCTGGATGACGGGCCACCGTGCTCATGCTCAGGCCGGCAGCAGGGCCTCGATGCGCTCCACGACCCCGGGGGAGTCCGGCTTCTCCCGGGAGCGGATCCGGTGCGCCACCGCGCCCTCGGGCGACACCAGGAACTTCTCGAAGTTCCACTCGACGTCCCCGGCCACGCCCCGCTCGTCGGGCGCGGCGGTGAGCAGCGCGTACAGCGGATGCCGCCGTACGCCGTTGACGTCCACCTTCTCGAAGAGGGGGAAGGTGACGTCGTACGCGGTGGAGCAGAACTCCCGGATCTCCTCGGGGGTGCCCGGCTCCTGCTGCCCGAACTGGTTGCAGGGGAAGCCGAGGACGGCGAAACCGCGCGGGCCGTAGCGCCGGTGCAGCTCCTCCAGCGCCGCGTACTGCGGGGTGCGACCGCACCGCGAGGCCACGTTCACCACGAGCAGGGCCGTCCCCCGGTACGTGCTCAGATCACCGGGTTCCCCGGCGAGGGTGCGGACGGGGATGTCGTACAGGCTCATGTCGCTGTCTCCTGGCAGGACTTGCGGACGGCGGCGATGACGGCGTCCACGTCGTCGTCGGTCATCGCCGCGCCCAGCGCGATGGTCACGGAGCGGCCGAGCAGCGCCTCGCTGGTCCTGAGCCGCGGCGGCCTTTCCCACTCCACGCCCCAGGGCGTACGTCCTTCGCGCACCGCCCGGTTGGCCGTGACCGGCTGGCCCTGGTACAGCGTGTGCGCCGGGATCCCGGCGGCGTTGAGGCCGGCGACGGCCGTGCGGGCCGCCAGACGCGAGCCGAGGAACAGGGTGAGATCGCCGCCCGAGCCCTCCTCGTCGGGCAGTCTGCGCCAGCGCACCGGCAGATCGGCGGTCCCGGCCCGCACCCGGCGCGCCACGTCCCGCAGCCGCCGGCACATCGGGAGCAGCCGGGGCAGCTGGGCGCCGAGCACGGCCGCGGTCAGCTCGGTCATGCGCAGATTGGTGCCGATGAACGGCGGGGCGTCGGCGGTGCCGCGCGTCGCGCCCTTGGCGGTGGTGAACTGGCCGCCCTGGTCCTGATAGCGGGCCACCCGGTCGTGGACGTCGGCGTCGGACGTGGTGACCGCGCCGCCCTCGCCCGCGGTGATGTTCTTGTCGAGCTGGAAACTGAAGGCGCCCGCGTCGCCGAGACCGCCGACCGGCCGGCCCCGGTAGCGGACCCCGGCGGCCTGCGCCGCGTCCTCGACGACCCGCAGCCCGTGTCGGCGCGCGACCTCGGTGATCGGATCCATGTCGGCGGCGGCGTGGTGCAGATGGACCGGCATCACCCCCCAGGTCCGCCCGGTGATCCGCTCCTCCAGCCGCGCCGGGTCCAGGGTGAGCGAGTCGTCGACCTCGGCGAAGACCGGGACGCCCCGGGCGCCGACCACCGCGCCGACACTGGCGACGAAGGTCACGGCGGGCACGATCACCTCCGCGCCCGCCGGGATCCCGAGACCGATCAGCGCGGCGGTGAGCGCGGCGGTGCCGGAGGACACCGCGACCGTGTGCGGGACCCCCGCCACCTCGGAGAACGCGGCCTCGAACGCGTCGGTGCGATGCGCGAGGGCCGGCCCGTAGTAGCGGAACGGCGACCGGGACCGGATCACCTCCAGGGCGGCGGTCTCCTCTGCCTCCCCCCACAGCGCGAGCGCCCGCCAGGTCTCGTACCGCATCCCGGGCCCGTCGCTCACCCGGTCTCCTCGGTCACCGCGTCCAGGTCCGTGACGCTGTGGGCGACCAGGAAGTCCTCCAGGAAGAGATAGTCGAGCTGGCTCGGCCCGAAGAACGCGAGCGCCTGCTCCGGGGTCTCCACGATCGGCTCCCCGCGGTCGTTGAAGGAGGTGTTGAGCACGACGGGCACCGAGGTGATCTCGCCGAACCGGGCCACCAGTTCGTGGAAGGGGCCGTTCGCCGCCGCGGTCACCGTCTGCACCCTGGCCGTCCCGTCGACATGGGTGACGGCCGGTATCTCCCGCCGCCTGTCCTCCTGGACCGGTGCGACGATCAGCATGTACGGCGACTCGATGTCGAGCTCGAAGTAGTCCGCGGCCCGCTCGGCGAGCACGGCGGGGGCGAACGGCCGGAACGCCTCCCGGTGCTTGACCTTGCTGTTGAGGATGTCCTTCATCTCCGCGCGGCGCGGATCGGCCAGGATGCTGCGGTGGCCGAGGGCCCGCGGCCCGAACTCGGATCCTCCGGTGAACCAGCCGATGAGCGCGCCCTGCGGCAGGAGTTCGGCCGCGATCCGGGCCGGCCGCGCCACCCGCCGGTGGGGCAGGCCCGAGGCGTCCAGCGCGGCCCGGATCTCCTCGGTGCCGTACGAGCGGCCCAGGTAGGTGTGGGTCTGCGGACGCGGCGCCGCCCCGCGGGCCTTCGGCGCCCGGGGGCGGGGATGCCCGCCGAGGACATGGTGGCCGTAGTAGGCGCAGCCGACCGCGCAGCCGTTGTCACCCGCGGCGGGCTGGGCGTAGATCTCGGTGAACGGGGTGTCCCGCAGGATCTTGCCGTTCGCCACCGAGTTGAGGGCGACCCCGCCCGCCAGACACAGCCTGGTCAGCCCGGTCTCCCGGTGCAGCCAGCGCGCGGCGTGCAGGACGGCGGTCTCCAGCAGGTCCTGCGCCGCCCAGGCGAGATCGGCGCCCCGGGCGAACCGCTCGTCGCCCTCGAAGCCGTCCAGCGCGTGCTCGACGAAGTCCAGCAGTCCGCCGTCCTTCAGATGCAGGGTGTACCGGCCCTCCGGCAGCAGGTCGAGATGGCGGTGGAACTCGCCGCGCCAGCGGTCGGTGCCGTAGGGCGCGAGGCCCATCGTCTTGCCGTCCTCGGTCAGGTACCAGCGGCCCTCCTCGTAGAGGGTGAAACCGATGGCCCTGCTGACCGCCTTGTACAGGAAGCCCAGCGAGTGGTCGCTGTCGCCGGCCTGGTAGACCCGCGTGTCGCGCAGCCCGTCGGTGCTCCAGTTGGTGCCGAACACCTTGGAGATCTCGGTGATCTCCGTGCCGCTGCCCACCGACATCGTCAGCGTCTCGACACCCTGCCCGTCGAACAGGCTGCCCGCCCCGTCGACCACCAGGATCGCCGCCTCCGGGAAGGGCGAGGGGTGGAAGGCGCTGGCGGCGTGCGCCAGATGGTGCCGGATCAGCGTCGTACGGCTGCGGAAGGGGAAGTAGCAGCTCGGCAGCAGGGTGTCGTCGGCGACGATCGCCTCCACTTGGCCGAGCCGGACCCCGCGCGCGGTCAGACAGTAACGCCAGCACTGGTTCGCCAGAGAATTCACATTGACCGCGTATTTGCGCCGAGTCAGCCGTTCCTCTTCAATGCCGACGGCGATCTCACCGTTCTCGACGAGGCAGGCCGAGAAGTCGTGGTTGGAACCGCCCAGTCCCAGAGCGAGCATACTGCCGTCCTTACTGTCAGTTCCGGCACACTGATTTGGCGAGTACGTCGGCATAACGCTACCCCGTGCCAACTGGCCCGTCGTCAGACGCATATGAGCCATCCTCCGGACGCATCGGGTCGCGACCCGGACGAAGGACGTAGACTCGCGGTCAACGAAAGAGTCATGCGCCGGACGACCTGGATGCGGTGATAAGGCATGGCCCTGAAACGTGATTATCGCGAGACGATGTTCGCGCATCGCGACGGCCGGAACCGTCTCAAGCTCCTCATGAATGACATGGTGATAGAGGAACAGCTGTGCCAGATGAGGTGTTCCTACTGCCTCACCGAGGACTTCAATCTCCTCATGCAGGTACCCGACGCGAGACTGCGGCTGACCACCGACCGGCGCGCCGACTGGCACGAGATCCTCGACACCTATCACCGGCATGTCGACAGCCCGATCATGCGGCTGAGCGGCGGTGAGTTCTTCTGGCTGAAGGGCTCCACCGAGTTCGTCGCGGAATGCAGCGAGAAGTACGAGGTCGTGCAGGTCATCACCAACGGCGCGTTCCTGACGCCGCATCGGCTCCAGGCCCTCGCCGAGCTGGGCAACGTCCAGCTCTGCCTGTCCCTCGACGGGCACACGCTGGAGATGAACGGCCATCGGCTGCCGCCCAAGCAGCACCGGCTGTTCGACGTCATCATGCGCCATCTGGACCACGCCGTGGAACTCGGCATCCCCATCGAGATCCAGTCGGTCATCACCGATCTGAACGCCACCGGGCAGGCCGAGTTCGCCGCGTTCCTGGCGGAGCGTTACGGGCGCGGAGTGATGCTCTACTTCTTTCCCGTGCGCGGGGAGACCAGGACGACGCACGCACCGCCGCTCGGCGACCATTTCGCGCCGTTGCTGGAACGCTACGACGAACTCTCCGCGGTCCTTCCGCCGCGCGCGTTCGTGGAACACATCGGGAATCAACTGCGCACCGGTGTCCGTACCCTGCGCTGTTACGCCACGGCCACCATGGTCCAGCTTTTCGGCCAGGGAGACGTCTCCTGCTGCCCGTACGCCTGGCTCAAACCCATGGGAAACATCAAGGAGAATCCCGACCTCATACCCGAGCAGTTCGGAAAACATCAGCACTACGACATGTTCATGCAGCCCCGGCCCCGTTTTCCGTACTGCAAGAGCTGCACCGGGCCCATCGACGTGGTCAATCTCTATCTCTTCGGCGGAATCACCGAGGAGGAAATCGCGCGCTGTGCCCCGTACGCCGGCCCGCGCGCCCTGGAGCGGCTGCGGGAGCTGAAATCAGCGTTCGCACCGGTTTTCGAGCCGGCCCATCGAGGTGATGAGGAGACGTGATGATTTCCCTGGACGGGATGTCCGCCGAAGAGATCGCGGCGGCCGGACCGGAGCGGCTGCGCACCCTTCCGCAGCACGATCTGCTCACCCTCGCCGGGGACTGGCTCGGTGAACTGGCGCCCTGGCGGGACGCCGAGAGCCTCGCGGCGATCTCCACCAGCCTGTCCGCCGAGTCGGTGCTGTCCTCCCTGTTCGTCTTCGGCGACCAGGTCGCCGAGTCCGAGGCCCGCGCGGAGGTCCCCGGGCCGCTGCTCGATCTGCTGCTGCGGGCCCGGGTGCTCGGCGAGGACGCCGGGAAACTGTCGGCCGACTACTGCCTGGTCCGCGGGGACGGCCTGGTCCTGCTGGCCGCCTGGCGGGCGGCGGGACGGGACACCGGGTCGTACGCGCCCTGGGTCGGCACCGACTCGATCACCCTCTCCCGGCTCGTCGCCGCGCGCAGCGGGATCCGCTCGGCCCTGGACCTCGGCTGCGGCACCGGCATCCTCGGGCTGTCCGCCGCCCGGGGCGGTGCCGAGGTCCTGTCGGTCGACGTCAACCCGGAGTGCACCGCGGCCACGACCCTCAACGCCCACCTCAACGGCCTGGCCGGCCGGCTGACCGCCACCGAGGCCGACATCATGTCCCTCTCCCTCGGCTCCCGGTTCGACCTCGTCGTCTCCAACCCGCCCTGTCTGCCGCTGCGCCGCGGCTCGCTCGGCTGGCTCGCCGGCGAAGCCGGCCTGGACGGACTGGAGTTCTTCTGGGAACTCCTGCGCCAGGTGCCCGGCCTCCTCACCGACGGCGGCGAGGCACTGCTCCAGGCCGCGGCCTACGGCGACGAGCACGGCCCGTTCTTCGTCCATGAACTCGAGGCCGAACTGCTCCGGCTGAACCTCTCCGGCCGGCTGCTGCTGCGCCCCTCGACACCCCCGCGCTGGCCGGCCTTCGCCCCGCGCGACGCCCAGCAGCAGCTCACCGGGCCCCTCGGCGACGAGGTCCGCGCCTATGTCACCAGCATCGGCGCCACCCACTACTACGGCTTCGTCCTCTCGGCACGCCAGATGGGCGAGGGCCTGGAAGTGGGCCGCTTCCGCTGAGCACTGATGGGTCCGGTGGCCGACCCGGGAACGCCGGGGCGTGCGCGGACCGCCCCGGCCCGTCAGGCCGCCGGGCCGAGCCACCGCGGGCCCAGGTCGGCGCGTTCCAGGGCGGCCACCGCGTCCGTCGCCTCCAGCAGGGACAGGCGGGTGGTGTCGACCAGGCGGATGCCGGGAACGTCGGGCACCTCCCCGTCCAGGTGCCGTTCCGCCAGCCGGCCCTCGACGAACAGCTTCCCGCCCGCGTCGCTCTCGATCCGGGCGGCCAGCGCGTCCGCGTCGGCCCGCAGCCCGTAGTAGACCGGGTCCGCCCCGAGCTCCCCGAACACCCGGTGGAAACGCTCGTAGGCCCGGCCCGCGAGGACCACCCCGGTGACGACCACGACCCGCGCCCCCCACGCCCGGTACACCGGCAGCGCGGCGCGCAGGCTCGCCGCCATCAGGTCGTACAACTCCTCGCCCCCGTCCCAGGGATGGACGATGGGGTCGCAGTCCATCGCGGCGGCCGGGACGCCGTACCGCGTCACCAGCTGATGCCCCAGCCTGGTCTTGCCGACCCCGGGCGCCCCCGTGATCACCACGACGCGCATCAGTGCGCGTCCTCGCGGACCGTGCCCACCAGGCGGAAGCCCAGGTGGGGGATCTTCAGCAGCTTCGCCCCGGAGTCGATGTCCAGGAACTTCTGCTTCAGCACCGACGTCACCTTGTTCACGTCCTCCCCGCCGGTCGCCCGGCCGAGTTCCTCGCGCGGGACGATCTGGCCCGGCCGCCCCGCCAGCAGCCGCAGCAGCCCCGCCTCCGCGTCGGTCACCGGCGCCGACTTCGCGGGCGAGCTGAGCGTGCCCCGGCCGTCGAGGGTGAGCACCTGGGTGTTCTCGGGCGGTGTGACGTTCCTGAGGTAGCCGAGGGTCTCCACCAGCCGTTCCCGCCGCAACGGGCTGGCCAGCGTGAAGCTGTAGCCGCGCGAGACCGCCGCGAGGACCTCGGTCGCCGATATCCGGTCCAGGACGGCGACCGTGTAACCGCCCCTGCGTTTCAGCTCCTCCACCGGGAGATCGTCGGGCCCGGCGGCGGCGACCCGGTGGAAGGCGACCAACTGGGCGCCGGGCGGCGCCGCGTGGCCCGCCCCGGGATCGGTCACGGCCAGGGTGAGACCGACCTCGGCGCAGGCGTCCGCGAGGACCTCCAGGTCCGCCGGGGCCAGGGACTGAGCCAGTGCATGCATGGGAAACCCTTCACGGAGTTCTCTTGGGAGGGCCGGTCAGCCGCGCAGCCGCCAGATCCGCTCGGCACCCGGCGTGCGCGTACCCTCCGCCAGGCGGGTGCCGTGCCGGTGGATCCGCCGGACGATGCCCCGGCGCACCTGGATGCGATAGGCGCCCAGCGCCTCGGACTTGGTGAGCGCCGCCGTCGCGTCCACCGGCCACAGTTCGGGACGCAGGTCCCCGAGCCCCGCCCCGGCCAGCCGGGCGCCCAGCTTGCGCGCGGTCTCCTCCGCCGAGGAGAACAACGCGTACGGCTGGTCCTCGTAGAAGACGAGCCGCGCCCCGCCGAGCCGGCCGTCGCGCGCCAGCTCCAGCACCGCCTCCCGGCAGGCGAGGTGATCGACATGACCGCCGACGCCGAGCGGCGCGCAGACCAGGCCGGCGCCCGCGAGCGCGGTGGCCAGCCGCGCGGTGACCGCCTCGAACAGCTCCGGCTCCTCGCGCGCGAAGCCGTCGGACCAGGCCGGGTCGGTGAAGAACGCCTCCCGTCTGAGCTCGCGGTCGGCGGCGTCGACGAAGCCGAGAAGCTCCATCCGTGCGCCCAGCACCCGGGTGGCGACCGCCTCCTCGGCGAGCAGCAGACGCCGGGTCAGCTCCGGGCGTACGGCGTAGTACGGGTCCTTGGTCCAGGTCTCCACGCTGAACACGTCGAGGAACCGGCCGCCGCGCCGGGCCACCGTGCCACCGAGCGCCAGCGCGGCGTCGTCCGGGTGCGGGGACACGACGACCGGCGCCAGGGGATCCGGGGGAGCGGCCGGCGGGGCCACCAGGAGCAGTCCGAGCCGCCGCCAGCGCGCGAGGCGCTCGCGCTCCGCCGG
The DNA here is from genome assembly GCF_040630405.1 of Streptomyces sp. NPDC005811. NCBI lineage: Bacteria > Bacillati > Actinomycetota > Actinomycetes > Kitasatosporales > Streptomycetaceae > Streptomyces > Streptomyces sp. NPDC005811. The sequence continues at coordinate 28,722 of NZ_JBEXXK010000074.1, read as the reverse complement.
GGTGAAGGCGGTCAGGGGGTGTCCGCCGTCGCAGCGGGAGAGCAGCGCGGCGTCGGCGTCCACCTCGTGCCCGAGGAAACACAGCCGGCCGTCGATCGTCTCGACATGCGGCAGAGTGATCGGGCACCACGTGTCAGGAATCTCTGTCATGTATCTCCGAGCCCGGGCGGTGAGGAATGACAGCCGTAATAAGGCGGGAGCATACCGATCACCCCCAGGCCCGAACAGGGTGCGTTCCAGAGCGGCAGAAAATGAGGGACCGGTGGCCGAAAGTATTCCGCCCGCGTTGCTCTGATCATTTTTTCGGCATGCCGCGGGGCGATAGGTTTCCGGTCATTCATTCCGACCCGTGGGCCTGATCACCCGGCACCCCGCACTCCGCGCCCGACGCTGCGGGCGCGGCGGCTGTCACCCACTGATTTCCCACGTCAACCACCCTGCACCGGGAGGCGTTCCGCGGTGCCGCGCCGGGCCCGGCCGGTGGCCTTCGGCAAGACACCCGGCCTGGCCGAACAGGGGTGGAACGATTGGCCATGACTTCGGCCGGGTTGCCGCGGCCCCATTGCACCGGGGATCTTCTCCTGTAGCCTCGAAGGGCGATTTGGCCTGTCGGATCGATTAGAGGACGAGGCAGGGAATGGCGACGCGTGTACTACTGGTCCAGCAAGGGGTATGGGGGAATTCGGCGGTCTCCATGCCGCTGGCGATCGGCTACCTGAAGGCCTACGCCGAGGCCGACGAACGCATTCGACGGCGCACGGACATCTCCCTCCGGAACTACCCCGGCGACGCCGGCCTCAACGCCATGGCCCGCGATCTCGTGCGGGACGGCTGCCCCGACATCCTCTGCTTCTCGGTCCTCGGCTGGAACTTCCGGGCCTTCGGCGCCCTCGCCGAGACCTTCAAGCAGCTCAACCCGAACGGCTGGGTCGTCTTCGGCGGCAACCACGTCGCCCACCAGGGCGAGCGGGTCTTCCGGACGTTCCCGCAGGTCGACGTGGTGGTGAACGGCGAAGGGGAGCTGGTCTTCCGGGACCTGATGAACGGTTACCTGGACGGCGCCGGCCGCGACGGGCTCCATGAGATCGCCGGCATCTCCTTCCGGGAGGCCGGGGGAGACCTCGTCACCACCCCCGAGCGCGAACGCATCCAGGACCTGGAGATCCTGCCCTCGCCGATCCTCACCGGGGCGGTCCCGCTCGTCGACCGGCAGGGCCGCTTCCTCTACGACTACGCCCTGATGGAGACCAACCGGGGCTGCCCGTACAAGTGCGCCTTCTGTTATTGGGGAGGCGCCACCGGACAGAAGATGCGGGCGTTCTCCCGTGAACGGCTGCGCGCGGAACTGGACGTGCTCGGCCGGCGCGGCGCGGAAATCCTCATGCTCGCCGACTCCAATTTCGGGCTCCTGCGCCAGGACGAGGAATTCCTCGACGATCTTCTCCGGGTGCGCCGGAAATACGGCTTCCCGAGGCGGCTGGAAACCTCCTGGGCCAAGAACAAGTCCCCCGGTTTCTACCGCATCATGGAAAAGATGAAGCAGTCCGGGATGCACAGCGCGTTCATCCTGGCGCTCCAGACCATGGACGATTCCGTGCTGGATCTGATGCGCCGCAGGAACATGAGGCTGAACGACTGGGAAAGCCTCGTCGCCTGGCTCACCGACCATGGCATCACCCCGTATCTGGAGCTGATCTGGGGAGCGCCGGGCGAGACCGTCACCTCATTCCTCGACGGCTACGACCGGGCCGCCCGGCACACCCCGTTCATCGCCGTCCACCCGCTGATGCTGCTGCCGAACACCGAATACCACGACAAGAAGGAACAGCACGGAATGGTGACCGTGCGCGGCGAGCAGGACGACTTCGACTATGTGCTCGCCCACCGCACGATGACCCTCGCGGACAACGAGCGCATGCTCCGCTTCATCTGCTGGAACCGGGTCCTGGCCCGCAGTCTGTGGCTGCACAACATCTGGGTCGCCCTGCGCGAACTCGCCGACGTCCCCCAGTCCCGCGTCATCCTCAGCTTCTCCGACTGGATCGAGAAGAGCGAGGACCCCGAGGCCCGGGAGCTGCACGCGCTGGCCCGGCCCACCAGCTCCGCCAGCGAGAACGTCGACCCCAACGTCTGGCGGCTGCTCACCAAACGGCTGCTGCGGCGGTGGTGGGAGGAGGCCCTGCGCCCCGGCCTGTCCGAGGAACTGCTGCCGCTCCTGGACGAGGTGTTCCGCTACGACCTGATGTGCCAGCCCGTGCGCCCGCTGCCCGACGGCTCGGGACCCGAGGAGGACCTCCCGGTCGTCACCCGGCACGGCGAACGCTGGTACCTGCGCAGCGACACGGAGTTCACCCACCCCGTGCCCCGGCTGATCGCCGCACTGCGGCGCGGCGAGAGCGTCAGCACCCGACCCGAGCGCCACACCGCGGACTTCTACTACCGCACCGAGTTCGGCGGTGACCTCCAGCACTACTTCCGCATGGACCGCTTCCGCGGGCTGACGGAGCAGCAGCTGGAGCAGCAGTTCAGCCAGGCCTGACCCAGCACCCCACCTCACGGGAGACATTGACGATGGACCGCGCCGGGCTCATTCGGGACCTCCACGAGATAGCGGCGGGCATGACCAAGGGCGAGCACCGGCAGCCGCCGGGGGAGGGCGACGCCAGCCTCGTCGACCAGTACGGGTTCAGCTCCCTGGACGCCCTCGAGTACCTGCTGATCCTCGAGGAGAAGTTCGATGTCGTGTTCGAGGACGAGGACCTGACGGAGGAGACCCTCTTCTCCATCGAGGGCCTCGCCACGTACATCCTGGACCAGAGGACCGGCGAGAGCCCCTCCCTGACGTGAGCGGTGACATAGCGGTCAGTGTCGTCGTGCCGACCCGTGACCGGACCACGCGCCTGCTGCTCACGCTCACGGCCCTGGGACGCCAGACCCTGGGCCGGGAGCGGTTCGAGGTCGTCCTGGTCGACGACGCCCCGCGCCCCGGCGCCGTCGCCGAGGTGCTGTCGGCGCTCCCGCCGGGGCTGCCGGTCCGTACCGCCGCCACGGGCGGGCGCGGCGTCGCCCACGCCCGCAACACCGGGGCACGGTCGGCGCGCGGCGCGCTCCTGCTGTTCCTCGACGACGACACCGTGGCCGGCCCCGGGCTGCTGGAGGCACACCTCGCGGCCCACGCGGACACGGAGGCGGCCGTGCTGCACAGCGCCGTCACCGATCTCTCCGCCTTCGCCCTGACCCCCGACCCGCACCCGCTGCGGCCGGCCCTCGTCGGTGCGCGGGGGCGGCGCATCGAGCCCGCGACCCTCGCCGGCCTCGACGCGGCCGTCCCCCTCCTCGGGCCGCGCCGCTCCTTCATCGAGCGCACCGCCCGCAAGGTGATCCGTCCGCCCGGTCACGCCGCGCTGCGCTGGCTCGGCTGCATCGGCACCGCCACCAGCGTCCGGCGCGCGCTCTTCGACCGGGTCGGCGGCTTCGACGAGCACTACGGCGACCTGTGGGGCGGGGAAGACCTCGAACTGGGGCTGCGGCTCGCGGCCTCGGGCGCCGCCTTCGACCTCCTCGACCCGGTCTCGTACCACCTCCCGACCGCCCGCCGGGACACCGGCGACCTGCTGCCCCGCTTCTGGCGACGCGTCGCCGACCGGCACGGCGACCCCCGGCTGGCCGACGTGGGCACCTACCTGACCGGCCGCCTCCCCCTCGACGAACTCGCCGCGCGCCTCGCCCCACCGACGGGTCCCCGGCCGAACGCTCTCCCTCCGACCGGCCTCCCACGCGCTGGACTTCCTCCAACCGGTGCTCCTCCGACCGGTCTTCCTCCGGCTGGCTTCCCACGCGCTGGTCTTCCTCCGACCGGCCCGTCTCCGGCTGGTCTCTCGCGTGTTGGTCTTCCTCCGGCCGGTGTTCCTCCGGTTGGTCTTCCGCGTGCTGGTCTTCCTCCGGCTGGCTTCCCGCGCGCTGGTCTTCCTCCGACCGGTCCGTCTCCGGCCGGTCCGTCTCCGACCGGTCTCTCGCGTGTTGGTCTTCCTCCGGCCGGTGTTCCTCCGACCGGTCTTTCTCCGGCTGGTCTTCCGCGTGCTGGTCTTCCTCCGGCCGGTGTTCCTCCGGTTGGTCTTCCGCGGGCCGGTCTTCCTCCTTCCGGCCTTCCTCCTGTCGGTCTCCCGTCGGCCGGTTCGTCCTCGAACGGGACGGTGGCGTCATGAACGGGCCGACGGTGAGTGCCGTGATCGTGGGGGGCACCGCGCCGCTCCCGCCGGACGAGCTGCGCCCGGACCTCGTCGTCCTCCCCGCCCGCGCCTCCCTCACCCCCGCCTTCGTCGAGGTGCTGACCGCCGCGCTGGACCGCCTCCCCGCCGCCGTGCGCGACACCGCGCCCGTGGTCCTGGCGGCCACCGACTACTGTGTCGCGGCCACCTCCCGGTACGTCACCCGGTGCGTGGAGGCGGAGGCCGGCGGCCGCAGACTGCGGCCGACCGAGGCCATGACCCCGGAACCGGCTCAGCTCCTCCAGGAACTGGCCGCGGCCGGCGACTGGGACGGACGGGGCCATGTCCTGATCAGCCCCCGCGCGGCGGCCTTCCAGGCCTGGCGCTGGGCCTGGGGCACGGTCGCGGCGGGCCTGCACCGGGCGATGGTCGTCTGTGAACTCCTGCGCGATCCGCACGGCGACGGCTACCGGGTCACGGCGGTCCCCGTGGCCGCCGCCCCCGGACCGGTCCGGACGAAGGACACCTCGGTGGTCGTCTCCGGCACCGGCCTGGTCACCGCCTTCGGCGAGGGCGGCGAGGCGTTCTGGCGGAATCTGCTGGCCGGCCACCGGGCCCTCTCCGACCCGACCCGTTTCGACGCGTCCCGCTTCCGCGGCCGGACCGTCTGCCAGACCCCGGTCGAGCCGCCGCCCGGGCAGCCCGTACGGCGGGCGCTGCTGGACCGCGCCCGCGCCGAGGCCCTGCGGGAGGCCGGTGTCGCCGAGCCGCCGCCCCGCACCCTGCTGGTCCTCGCCGGTGTGGTCCCGCACCTCCCGCAGGTCGCCGGGGCGCCCCGGATCGAGGAGATCGCCCTGGAGCCCGACTGGGACGGCGACGGCCTCGGCGTCCCCGCACGCGACGCGGTGCTGATGGCGCACGCCTGCGCGTCGGGCGCCTTCGGGCTGGCCCTGGCCCGCGAGTGGCTGCTGTGCGGGCTGGCCGACCTGGCCGTCGTCACCGGGGTGTCGTCCCTCAACACCTACGACTACGCCTGCCTCGACACCCTGCGTGCCACGAGCACGACCGTCGCGCGCCCCTTCGACGAGGACCGCTCCGGAGTCACCGTCGGGGAGGGCGCCGGGGCGATCGTGCTGGAGACCGCCGGGCGTGCAGCGGCCCGGGGACACACCCCGCGGGCGACTGTCGCAGGGATCTCCTGCCGGGTCGCGGGCCAGGGCGTGAGCCGGCTCGACGCGCACATCGGCGCCGCCTGTGTGCGCGAGGCCCTCGCCATGGCCGGGCGCACCACCGTCGACCTCGTCCACGGCCACGCCCCCGGCACCCGCCAGGGCGACGAGGCCGAGCTGCTGGCCCTGGACCAGGTCGGCGCCGAGCACGACTGGCGGGGCGTCCCGGTCAGCTCGTACAAGGGCGCCGCCGGTCATCTGCTGCACGCCTCGGTGTTCCCCGGCGTCGTCGCGGCGGTCCGGGCGCTGCGCGAGCAGGTCCTGCCGGGCACACCCGGACTGCGCAAGCCCCTCGACGCACGGCATGTCCGGGTGCTGCGCGATGCGGAGCCCGGTGACGGGACGCGCTCCGTGCTGGTGAACAACTTCGGGTTCGGCGGCAACAACGCCGCCCTGCTCCTGACAGACGACACGACCGGGCGCGGGGAGTGGAGTACGGATGGCTGACGCGGTGCTGATGACACCCCGCGAGATCCTCACCGGATTCTCCAGTGTCAACAACCAGAACGTGCTGATCAACGATGACGAGTACCTCCGCCTCGACCCCGCGATGCGCCTCTTCTACGAGAAGGTGCGGGAGAACCTGGGTGTGGCGTGCATCGCGGGTCATCTGCGGTCGTGCGGGTATGCGGTGCGGGCGTTGAATCTGCACGGGCGTAATCCGAGTGATGAGGCGATCACGGAGTTGATCCGGCGGGAGCGGCCGCGGTTCGTCGGGATCAGCATCATGTACGACCTGCACATCGTGGACGCGGTGCGGTTGTTGCGGTGTGTGCGGGAGGCGGATCCCTCGGTGTTCGTGGCGATCGGTGGGGCGTTCTGCACGTACAACGCGAAGTTGATCGCGGAGCGTATTCCGGAGGCGGACTGTGTGGCGTTCGGTGAGGGGGAGTTGACGGTCGAGGGGTTGATGGAGTGTCTGGCGGCGGGGCGGGACTGGCGGGGGGTGCCGGGGCTGTGGTTCTGGCAGGACGGCCGGGTCCGCAGCAGCGGCTCGCCGAAACTCCCCGACCTCGCGAAGGAGGCGTGGCCCGCCCGCGACCTCCTGGTCCACCACCGGCGGAACGGCATCCCCACCCCGGTGGCGTCGACGTACACCAGCCGCGGCTGCCACGCCAAGTGCACCTTCTGCTATGTCCCGAGGGCGCCCGGGGTCACGGCGGGCAACGCCTGGCGGGTCCGCTCACCGGCCGACGTCGTCGACGAGATCGAGTATCTGCAACGGGAGTTCGGCACCCGGTTCCTGTGGTTCAACGACGACAACTTCGGCGGCGCCTTCCAGGACGGCTACCACCACGCCGTCGGCTTCGCCGAGGAGATCCTCCGGCGCGACCTGAGGATCTCCTTCCACTGCGAGTTCCGGGTCGACACCGGTCTCGTCGACCGGGAGGCGCTGCGCACCCTGCGCCGGGCCGGTATGGCCTCCGCGCTGCTCGGCATGGAGACCGGGGCGCCGAGCATGGCCAAACGATTCCGCAAGGGGACCATGGTCGAGTACAACTTCGACGCCGCCCGGCTGTTCAAGCAGGAGGGCATCGAGCTGGAGCCCGGCTGGATCATGGTCGAGCCGGGCACGACCCTCGACGAGCTCTGGGAGAACCTGAAGTTCATCGTGGCCGCGGACATCGCCGTCAGCGAGAACCCGTTCTCCTTCATCAGCCGCGCCATCGCCCTGCGCGGCACCGAGATGTACGACAAGATCGCCGACCCCATGCCGCCCGAGCTCCCGGACGTCGAGGGGCCGGCCCGGGCCGTGCTGCTGGAGGCCCGCCGGGAGTACCGGATCCCGGACCGGCGGGTCGAGGACGTGTGGGAGGCCTGGAGCAGGGTCAGCGCGGAGGTCGCCGACCGCAAGGAGGAACTGCCCTTCGTCGCCCAGCTCATCGTGGACGCCACCCGGGCCCGCAGGACGCGCGGCGAACCGGGCCTGCGGCCGCTGCTGAGCCGGCTGCGCGGCTGGGCCGACGGCCTCGCGGAGCTGCTGGTCGCCTTCCTCAACCTCGGGCTGCTGCTCGCCGACGAGAACCCGCCCCGGCTCGCCGAGCGGCTGGAGACCGAACTGCGCGCCCTGGTCGACGCCTACGACCGGAGGGTCCTCGGCGATCCCTATCCGGTGTTCGTGGCGGAGACCAGGAGGCTGTGCGGGGAGCAGGCCATGGCCGGGTGACACGCCCGGTTCTCGGGATGGGCACATCGACAGGAGAGAGGAGACCGGCCATGGCGGATGTGGTCCTGCTGACCCCCCGGGAGATCCCCACCGGCGCCGCGAGTCTGAACAACCAGAACGTCATGATCAACGACGAGGAGTACCTGTCCCTCGACCCCGCGATGCGCCTGTTCTACAAGCGGGTGCGGGAGAACCTGGGTGTGGCGTGCATCGCGGGTCATCTGCGGTCGTGCGGGTATGCGGTGCGGGCGTTGAATCTGCACGGGCGCAATCCGAGTGATGAGGCGATCACGGAGTTGATCCGGCGGGAGCGGCCGCGGTTCGTCGGGATCAGCATCATGTACGACCTGCACATCGTGGACGCGGTGCGGTTGTTGCGGTGTGTGCGGGAGGCGGATCCCTCGGTGTTCGTGGCGATCGGTGGGGCGTTCTGCACGTACAACGCGAAGTTGATCGCGGAGCGTATTCCGGAGGCGGACTGTGTGGCGTTCGGTGAGGGGGAGTTGACGGTCGAGGGGTTGATGGAGTGTCTGGCGGCGGGGCGGGACTGGCGGGGGGTGCCGGGGCTGTGGTTCTGGCAGGACGGCCGGGTCCGCAGCAGCGGCTCGCCGAAACTCCCCGACCTCGCGAACGAACCCTGGCCCGCCCGCGACCTGCTCGTGCACCACCGCAAGAACGGCATCCCCACGCCCCGCGCCTCGACGTACACCAGTCGCGGCTGCCACGCCAAGTGCACCTTCTGCTACGCCCCCCGGCAGCCCGGAGTGGTCGACGGCCCCTGGCGGGTGCGGCCGGTGGAGGACGCGGTCGACGAGATCGAGTATCTGCAACGGGAGTTCGGCACCCGGTTCCTGTGGTTCAACGACGACAACTTCGGCGGCGCCTTCCAGGACGGCTACAGCCACGCCGTCGGCTTCGCCGAGGAGGTCCTGCGCCGCGACCTGAAGATCAACTTCCACTGCGAGTTCCGCGTCGACACCGGCCTCATCGACCGGGAGGCGCTGCGCACCCTGCGCCGGGCCGGCATGGACCTGGCGCTGCTCGGCATGGAGACCGGCTCGCCCGGCATGATGAAGCGCTTCCGCAAGGGCACCACGGTCGAGTACAACTTCGACGCCGCCCGCCTGTTCAAGGAGGAACACATCGAGCTGGAACCCGGCTGGATCATGATCGAACCGGGTACGACCCTGGACGAGCTCTGGGAGAACCTCGCGTTCATCGTGGCCGCCCGGGTGCACGAGAGCGAGAACCCGTTCTTCCTGATCAACCGGGCCATCGCCCTGCGCGGCACCGAGATCTACGACAAGGCCACCCGGTACGAGGAGCCCGACATCCCCGGCGTGGAGGGCGCCGCCCGGGAGGTCCTGCGGCACGCCCGCCGCGACTACCGCGTCGAGGACGAGCGCGTGGAGCACCTCTGGACGGCCTGGAGCAGGGTCTCCTCCGAGATCAACGACCGCAAGGAGAACGAGGTCCCCTTCCTCGCCCAGAGCGTCGCCGACGCCGTCCGCGCCCGGCGCGGCACCGGCGCCGCCTCCCTGCGCCCCCTGCTGGGCCGGCTGCGCCACTGGGACCAGGGGCTCGCCGGGCTGCTCGTGGCCTTCCTCAACGCGGGGCTGCTGCTCGCCGACGAGAACCCGCCCGGGCTCGCCGAGCGGCTGGAGACCGAACTGCGTGCCATGGTCGTCGCGTACGACCGCGAGCATCTCGGTCTGGCCTTCCCGGACTTCGTCGTCGAGACGGCGCGGGCGTGCGGCGAGCACGCCCTGGCCCAGGTGAGGGGCTGAGGCGATGACGGGCGAGCCGATCCGGTTCGCGGCGGTGGGCTGCGGCAGGGTGTTCGAGCGCTACCACCTGCCCTGCGCCGACGCACGCGACGCGATGCACCTGGTGGGCGTGGTGGACACGGACGTACGACGGGCCGAGGAGCTGACGGCGGACCGGCCGGGCGTATGGACCGGCACCCGTGTCGACCGGCTGATCGAGGAGACCCGGCCGGACCTGATCAGCGTCTGCACCCCCAACGACGCCCATGCCGCCCCGGTGCTGGCGGCGCTGGACGCCGGCATCGCCGTGCTGTGCGAGAAACCCCTCGCCGCGACGGTCGCCGACGCGCGCCGGATCGCCGCCCACCCCGCCGCCGAGGAACTGCTGGGGGTGAACATGCCCTTCCGGTTCCATCCGCTCCTCGGGGCGTTCGCCGAGGCGGTCCGGCCGGTGGCGCGGCGCGTCACGTTCACCTTCGCCACCCCCGGCAACCGGGTCTGGCGGGCCCGCACCCCCTGGTACGGCGACGCCCGCCGGGCCGGCGGCGGTGCCCTCCTGGACCTGGGGCCCCACGCTCTCGACCTGCTCACGACGGTGTTCGGCCCGGCCGAGGTCGAGGCCTGCGAGACGGACACGCCGGACGTCGAGGAGCGGGTCCGGCTGGACCTGTCCTTCCGGGGCCTGCCCGCGCGGGTGGACATCGACCGGGCCGCGCGCCGGCTGGAGACGTCGGTCACCGTCACCACCCCCGACGGCGACCACGTCCTCGATCTGCGCCGGGGCGAACTACGCCGGCCGGACGGCACGGTCGAGCAGGGCGGCGCCCGGCCCGAACTCGCCGCCGTCTCGGCGTACTTCGACCGGGTGACGGGCGCGCCCGGCGGCCCGCACGCCAAGGTGGGCGCCCGGGACGCCCTGGCGCTCCAGCTCCTCGTCGCATCGGCCTACGCGCACGCCCGTCAGCCGAGGAACCGGGCGACCTCGGCGCAGTAGCGCTCCGGCCGCGCGCGATGCACGTGGTGGCCCGCGTCGAGCGCCAGCAGCCGCCCCCGGGGCACCGCCGCGGCCACCTCCGCCAGCAGGGAGCGGGGCACCGGGCTGGACAGGCCCCCGCTGATCACCAGGGTGTCGGCGGTGACCTCGGACAGCCGCCGCCACCAGCCGGGATCCGCCCGCCGCAGGCCGTCGATGACCGGGCGCACCGCGGCCCCGTCCAGCCCACCCGTGCGCAGCAGTGCGCGCAGCTCCCGGTAGAGCGAGACGACGGGCGCCCGGTCGCCGTGCGCCCGGGACCGGGCCCGCAGCTCCGCCTCCGCCGCCGTGTCGCGCGGCGGCGGAGGCGTGTCCTCGATCACCAGCCGGCCCACCCGCCAGGGCTGCCGCTGCGCGACCAGCCAGGCGACATGGCCGCCCATCGAATGCCCCACCAGGTCGACGCCGTCCAGCCGGTGACGGTCCAGCAGCGCCGTCACGTCCCGGTACATCAGCTCGAAGGTGTACGCGTCCGCACGGACCCTCGGGCTCAGACCGTGCCCGCGCTGGTCCGGCACGAACACCCGGCGCCCCAGGGGCCGCAGCGCGGACACCACCCGGTCCCAGCCGCGCCCGGTGTCGCCCAGCGCGTGCAGCAGCACGGTCGGCCGCCCCGCCGGATCACCGGTGATCCGGCAGGCCAGCGTCACCGCGGCGTCAGGCGCGCGCACTGGTCACGAGGTAGTCCACGATGGCCGTGACCGTCTGCTGGTGCCAGACCAGATTGGCCGGCAGCCTGCGCTCCAGCAGCCGTTCCAGGCGCCGCCGGATGACGATCGCCATCACCGAGTCCAGCCCCGTTTTCAGTAGCGAGCGGTCCGGGTCCAGCTCCGCCGGGTCCAGCTTCATCTCGCTGACGATGACGGAGACCGTCTGCTCGTGCAGCAGCTCCCGCAGCGCCTCCTCGGTCAGGTCCGCCGCCCCCGCCGCCCCCGGCGTCCCGGCGGGCCCGGCCGGCTCCGGGGCAGGGTCGTCGGCGAGCCCGCTCAGCGGGCCCCCGCGCCGCGCCCCGGGCGGCAGCGGCACCGGCCGCAGCACGGCCAGCGCGGCGGCCCCGGACCGGCCGGCCAGGTCCCAGGCGCCGAAGGCCTCGGCCGCCGTGATGTCCCCGATCCCGTGGGCCCGCAGCTCGGCGTCCACCGCCGCGTTGTCCGCCATGCCCAGGCCCCGCCAGGACGTCCACGCCAGACTCAGACTGCCGGCCGCCCCCCGGCCGTGGTCATGGACGGCCAGCGCGTCGAGGAAGGCGTTGGCGGAGGCGTACGCCGCCTGACCGGTGAGGCCCAGGAACTGGCCGCACGAGGAGAAGTGGACCAGGAAGTCCAGCGACTCCGGCGGGAACAGCCGGCGCAGGGTCAGGGCGCCACCGGCCTTGGGCCGCAGCACCGCCGCCAGCGCCGCCGGGTCCAGCCGGTCGACGAGCTGGTCGTGCAGGACCCCCGCCGCGTGCACCACCCCGCGGATCGGGGGCAGGCCCAGCGCGTCCGGCGACAGCGCGGCCGCCGCGGCCTCCGGGTCGGCCAGATCCAGGGCCACCACCCGCACGGTCACCCCGAGGGCCTCCAGCGCCCGTACGGTCCCGACACCGCGGGCCCGGACCGGATCCGTCACGGTGTCCCACCGCGACCGGGGCGGCAGACCACCCCGTCCGGCCAGCACGAGACGGCGCGCGCCCCGCTCCACCAGCCAGCGGGCGATCTCGCCCCCGAGGACGCCCAGACCCCCGGAGACGAGATAGGTGCCGTCCGGTCGGCACCGGGGCGGCGCGTGCCCGGCGCCCGGACCGGCCGGGACCAGCCGGTTCACGAAGGCCTCGCCCTCGCGGACCGCGACGACGTCCTCGCCCGGGTTCCGGGCGATCACCCGCACCGCGGTGACCAGATCCTCCCGCGTGGGCCGCGGACCGAGATCGAGGGTGCCGCCCCACAGACCGGGGTGCTCGCCCCCGACCACCCGGCCGAGCCCCCACCGGGACGCCTGGGCCACCGCCTCCAGCCGGTCCGCCTCCCGCACACCCGTGGTCAGCGACCACAGCCGGGCCGTACCGGGCGGCCACACACCGAGCCGCTGCGCCGCCCACGCGAGCCGCCACGCCTCCCGCACGGCGAGATCCCCGGCCGGCAGCGGCTCCGTGCAGGGCAGCACCAGGACGTCCACCGGCCCGGACACCCGTCCGCGCAGCCCGTCGAGCGCGTCGGGATCCTCCGCCGGCAGCCACGCGACGCCCAACTGGTCGGCCGTGGTGCGCAGTTCGGCGGCCAGCGCGCCGTCCGCGCCGATCGCCACCAGGGTCCGGGGGAGTGCGGGGCCGGCGTGCGGGAGGGGCCGCCAGTCCGTCCGGAACAGCAGCTGTCCGGGCGCGCCGGGACGGGACTCCGTCTCCGCGCCCGCGTACCGCACCCCGGCCAGCACGGCCGCGGTCCGTCCGTCCTCCGCCGAGATCCGCACGTCCACCGTGCCCCCGGCGCCGGTGACCGGTCCGTCACCCCCGGCCACGAGTGCCTCGATCCGCGCGCGGACCGGAGGCTCGCCCGTGGTCCACACCCGTTCCACCCCGGCCACCACCCGCAGGGCGGCGGGGCCCGGGAAGGCGACGGCCGCCATGGACAGCGCGGCGTCGAACAGCGGGGCCCAGGTCCGCGCCGCCGAGTCCGGTCCGTCGGCCGCGACGACGTCCGCGCGCAGCCCTCCGGCGAGCCGCTCCAGCCGGTCCACCCGCCAGGGGAAGGCCATCGACGGCACCCCCACCGAGGCCAGCCCGGCGGTGATCCGGTCCGCGGCGAGCGGCGTCCCGGGCCCGGCGCTGGCCGCGGGCAGGGCCGGTGGCGTCGGCTCGTCGGACGCGCGGGCCAGGGCGTGGGTCAGCCACGGCCGACCGTCCCCGTCCCCGTCCGTGTCCGCGGCCCTGGACAGCAGTCGTACGACACCGTCCTGGGCGACCACGTCGACGTCCCGTGCCGCGGCCAGCGTCAGCGGCAGCTCGAACGACACCTCCGACAGAGCCGGGCGGCCCGCCGCGGCGAGGAAGGTCTGGAGGACGACGGCCGCCGGGACGAGCTCGACGCCGTGGATCGTGTGGCTGCCCGGATACGGCCGTGACGCCAGGTCGACGCGGGTGCGCCACAGGTCCAGCGGGGTGCTTCCGGCCAGGGTGCTGAGCGGCCCCAGCAGGGTGCGGCCCGCGCTGTCGTGCCGGCCGCGGTCGGGCCGGCGGACCGTCAGTTCGCGCCAGTGCCGGTGCCGTCGCCAGCTGCGGGGAGGCAGGGACAGCGGCGGTGCGTAGGGGCCCGCGGGCCAGTCCACGGCCGCTCCCGCGCAGTACAGCAGCCCCGCGTTCGCCAGCAGCTGGGCCCGCCCGCCGGCGTCCCGGCGCAGCGAACCGGCGACACAGTGCCGGTCGGCACCGGCCGCCTCCAGGGTCTCCTGCACGGAGTGCCGGACCACGGGATGGGCCGACACCTCCAGGAAGGTCCGGAACCCGTCCTCGGCCGCCGCGGCCACCGCCCCGGCGAACCGCACAGGGTTGCGCAGATTGGCCGCCCAGTAGGCGCCGTCCCGGGGAGCCGGGTCCCGGGGATCCGCCGACGCGGTGCCGTAGACGGGGACGCGCGGCGCGTGGACGGCGAGGTCGGCGGCGGCCTCCGCGAGTTCCTTCGCCAGGGGGTCCATCTGCGGGCTGTGGAAGGCCACGTCGCTGTCCACCCGGCGCGCCAGCAGCGCCGCATCCGCCGCCAGTTCCGCGGCGAGCGCGTCGATCTCCGCCCTCCCGCCCGCCACCACGGTCGACGTGGGCGAGGCGAACACCGCCGGGACCACCCCCTCGGCGCCGCCCAGCCGGGCCTCGGCCTCCCCGGCGGGCAGGCCGATCATCAGCATGCCGCCCGCACCGGCCACCCGCCGCAGCAGCACACTGCGCCGGCACACCAGCCGCGCACCGTCCTGCGGCGACAGGATCCCGGCCGTCACGGCGGCCGCGATCTCCCCCATCGAGTGGCCGAGGACCGCCGACGGCGTGAACCCGAGCGACCGCCAGACGGCGACCAGGCCGAGCTGGACCGCGTAGATCATCGTCTGCGCGACGTCGACGCGGCCGACGTCCCCGTTCTCGATCAGCTCCCGGGCCGTGGCGCCGATCTCCTCGGCGAACACCGGCCCGACGCGGTCGATCGCCTCGGCGAACACGGGCTCCGTGGCGAGCAGTTCACGGCCCATGCCGGGCCACTGGGCGCCGGTGCCGGAGAACACCCACACCACTCCGTCGCCCCCGCCCGCCGAGGGACCCTCGACGACCCCGGGAGCCGACTCGCCCGCCGCGAACCGGCGCAGCCCGTCCGCCAGTTCCCCGGGACCGGCGGCGACGACGGCGACCCGGCGCTCCAGATGGCTGCGCCGCGCCCCGAGGTCCCGCGCGAGAGAGCCGAGCGGCACGTCCGCGCCGGGCCCGCCCAGCCAGTCGGCGAGCCGCGCCGCGTCCTCCCGCAGGGCCGCCCCGGACCGGCCGGAGAGCGGGAACAGCCGGGGCGGCGCGTCCTGCACGTCGTGCCCGTCGTGCCCGTCGGGGGACGGCACAGGCCGGGCCGGCGCCTCCTCCAGGACCACGTGGGCGATCGTGCCGCCGTAGCCGAAGCTGGAGACACCCGCCCGCCGTGGCCGCTCCCCGCGTGGCCACGGGGTGCGCTCCCGTGCCACCCGCAGCCGCGACTCCTCCCACGGGATCCGCGGGCTGGGCACGGAGAACCGCCCACTGGGCGGGATCTCCTCGTGCACGAGGGCGAGGATCGTCTTGATCATCCCGGCGATCCCGGAACCGGCCTCCAGATGCCCGATGTTGCCCTTCACCGACCCGATCAGACAGGGGCGGTCCGCCGGCCGGCCCGCGCCGAGGACCGCCGCGAGCGCCCCCGCCTCCAGCGGGTCGCCGGCCACGGTGCCGGTCCCGTGCGCCTCCACGTAGTCCACCCCGGCGGGCGCGATCCCGCACCGGTCGTACGTCCTGCGCAGCAGGTCCGCCTGGGCCTCGCCGCTGGGCGCCATGATGCCGGCGGTACGCCCGTCCTGGCTCACCCCGCTGCCCCGGATCACCGCCAGCACCCGGTCGCCCGCCCGCTCGGCGTCCGCCAGCCGCTTCAGGACGAGGACGCCCGCGCCCTCACCCCGGCCGTAGCCGTCCGCCGAGGCGTCGAAGGGTTTGCTGCGGCCGTCCGGCGAGGTGGCGCCCGCCCGGTCCAGGGTCACCGACAGCCCGGGCGCGACCATGAGGTTCACCCCGGCCGCCAGCGCCAGGTCGCAGTCCCCGGACAGCAGGCTGCGGCGGGCCAGATGGACACCGACCAGCGAGGCCGAACAGGCGGTGTCCACGGCGAGGCTCGGGCCCCGCAGATCGAGGCTGTGGGAGACACGGTTCGCGGTGGCGCACAGCGCCGCGCCGATCCCGGTCCACGCCTCGATGCCGGGGAGGTCCTCCAGCAGCCGCCGCCCGTAGTCGTCCGAGCCGACGCCGACGAAGACCCCGCAGTCGCCGCCGCCGAGGCCCAGCGGCGGGATCCCCGCGTCCTCCAGGGCCTCCCAGGCCAGTTCGAGCAGCAGCCGCTGCTGCGGGTCCATCAGCTCGGCCTCGCGCGGCGCGATCCCGAAGAACTCCGCGTCGAAACCGGCGATGTCGTCGAGGAAACCGCCCCGGCTCGTGGTGGCCCGTACGACGGCCTCCTGCTCGGGCCCGGCCTGCGCGTACGGCGCCCAGCGCTCCGCTCCGTCACCGATGCCGTCCCGGCCCTCGACGAGGAGGTCCCAGAACGCGGCGGGGGAGTCGGCGCCGCCCGGGTACCGGCAGCTCAGCCCGACGACCGCGACGGGCTCCTCGGACCCGGCCGCCGGGGGGACGTGGCCCCGCGCCGCCCGCGTCACGCGGCCCACCCCTCGGAACCCGGCGTCTCCAGCACGGTGACGACCGCGGCGGTGATCATCAGCCCGGGTCCGGCGCTCAGCAGGAGCAGATGGTCGCCCGCGCTCAGATCACCGGCCTCCACATGGTGGTTGAGCTGGAGTCCCACGTCGGTGGCGCCCGCGTGCCCCACGTCACGGAAGAAGTCGACGGCGCCCAGCGCGGCGTCCAGCCCCATCGGCCGCAGATGACTGTCCAGGAAGTCCGCCGTGGCGGCGCCGAGATGGAGCACCCGTGACACGTCCGCCACGCCGATCCCCGCCTCGGCCGTCACCTGCTCGACCAGCTTCGTCCCGCTCGCCCCGTACTCCTGCACGATCTCCGAGGCCTTCGGCCCCAACTCCTCGACCATCGCCTCCAGATGCTCGTTCATGTCGAGCGGCCGCCCGGTGGTGACGGCCGGCGGGAAGATCGGCTCATGGCCGCGGTTGAGGATCTCGAAGTGCGGGAGGGAGACCGACTCCACCGAGCGCAGCGCGGCGAAGCCGGACTGCTTCGACAGCACCACCGCCGTCGCCGCGTCGGCCAGCACCGCGTCCCGGTGCGCGTACCACCGGTCGACCGACGGGGCGCCGAAGTTGTCCGCCGCGCTCACCACGGCCCCGGTGCGCGAGGACGCGCAGAGCAGGTACTGCGCGGCCATCTCCAGGGCGGCGAGGAACGCGTTGCAGCCCTGCTCCACCGTCAGCGCCGGCACGGTGGAGCCGAGGGTGGACCGCAGGATGTAGTGCGGCGCCGACCAGCCGTCGGGCCCCTGGTGGTAGGCGCAGGAGTGGACGAGGAGGTCGATGTCCTCCGGGCCGAGGCCCGAGCGGCGCACCGCCTGCCGTACGGCCGCCACCGCCATGTCCGGCGCGGAGACCCCGTCGGACACGGCGATGTTGCGCCACCCGCAGGAGTCCATCCGCTCCCTGTCGTACGCCCCGCGCCGCACCGCCTCGGCCACGCTCGCCCGGGGCGGGATGTACGCGCCGGTGCCTGCCAGGAAGAGGTTCTCTGTTCGCACGCTCACGTGTCCTTACTGTCCGGACGTCCGGGCTGTCCCGGCGGTCCGGTCCTCGGTCGGATGACCTTCCCGGTCTCGGTGGTGGGCAGGTGCGCCACGGAGGCGAAGGTGTGCGGGACCCAGGAGGGCGACAGCCGCTCCCGGCAGAAGCGCTCCAGCTTCTCCAGGTCGACCGTCCCGGGTGTCACCGTCGCCACGATCCGCTGCCCGAGGACCGGGTCGTCGGCGCCGGAGACGAGACAGGAGGCCACCTCCGGGAAGGCGAGGAGGACGGCCTCGATCTCCTCCGGGCCGATCTTGACGCCCGCGACGTTGATGCAGGTGGACAGCCGCCCGGTGAGGACGAGCCGCCCTTCCTCCCAGCGGGCCAGATCACCCGTGGTGAACCCGCCTCGCAGCGGTGCCGTGTCGACGGTGTCCCGCTCGGCGTATCCGAACATCGCCGACCGCGACACGACGGTGACCAGTCCCGATCCGGCGGCCGCCCCGGGGTCCGGGACGGGGGAGAGCCGGACCTGCACCCCGGGCAGGGGCGCGCCGGGGCCGGTGACGTCCGGGCGCCACGGGGCCGGACGGGTCACACAGATCGGCCCGGTCTCGGTGGTCCCGTAGACCTGGCCGACGTGCCCCGAGAGCCGGGTCGCGACCAGTTCGGCGGTGTGCGCGTCCAGTGCCATCCCGGCGGACAGGTACCCCACCGCGCGCCCCTCCCGGGGCCGCGAGCGGGCGGAGCGGGCGAGCAGCCGCAGCAACGGGGGCACCCCGACGAACAGCGTCACCCCGTCGTCGGCGATCTCGCGCAGCAGCATGCGTGGCCGGTCCGGGGAGGTACAGCGGACGTGGGCGCCCGCCAGGGGCGCGGCGAGGGCGCACAGCCCGAAGCCGTACGCGTGCTGGAGCGGCACCGGACACAACAGCCTGCTGTCCGGGCCCAGTCCGAGGGCCGCACGGTAGTTCTCCACCTCGGCGAGCAGCGCGGCGGCGGACCGCAGCGCGACCCGCGGATGCCCGGTGGTGCCCGAGGTGAGCTGGGCCGTCGCCGCCGCCTCGAACGCGGGCCGGCGCGGGAGTTCCCCCGGCTCCGGCGACCGGCGCGACGGATCGCGGTGGCCCGTCAGTCGGCGCGCCCCGCAGTCCCCGGCCGGGAAGGGGAGCGTCGATGCCGAGTCCCGGGGGGTCCACAGGAGGTCGAGCGGCAGGCGCTCGCGCAGCCGCCCCAGCTCCCACGGGGTCAGCCGGCGCGAGAGCGGCACGGCGACCGCGCCGGTGGCCAGGATCGCGAACACCTCGCCGACGAACTCGGCCGCGGGCCCGCCCAGGGTCCCCACCAGGACCCCGGGACCCGCGCCCGCCGCCCGCAGCGCCCGCGCCTTCGCGTCGACCCGCTCGACCAGCTCGCCCGCACCGGTGCTGCCGGTCTCGTCGCTGATCAGCGGTGTGTCCCCGAGCCGGGCCGCCCGCTCGCGCAGCAGGGACAGAAGTTCCGTGCGTGCGGCCGTCATCCGAGCTCGGTCAGCGCGCGGTGCAGCGCCCCCGCCGCCTTGTCGAGCACCTCGCCGGTGTGCGCGGTGCTCAGGAACCACGGTTCCAGCGCGTTGGGGTGGAAGTAGACGCCCTCGCGCTGGGCCAGGGTCTGCAGGCGGCGGTGCCGGGAGAAGTCGACGGCGTCGGCGAGGTCGCGCAGGGTGCCGTGCCGCTCGGGCGGCCTGCGCAGCAGCGCCACGCACATCAGGGTGCCGACCCGGCCGATGTGCACGGGCCGCTTCTCGGCGGCGAACACCTCGCGCAGCGCCGCCTCCGCGTCGGCGCCGATCGCCTCCAGCTCGTCGTACAGCCCCGGCCGGGAACGGATCTTGGTGAGCATGGCGACGACCGCGCGCAGGGCGGCGTGGTTCCCGGCGTAGACACCGGCGTGGTGCGCCTCGTTCGTGGCGAGCAGCCGCATCGCCTCCTTGCGGCCGCCGAACGCGGCGACGGGGAAGCCGCCGCCCATCACCTTGGACAGCACGGTCAGGTCGGGCTCGACGCCGTACCTCTCCTGCGCGCCGCCGCGGGCGACCCGGAAGCCGGTGATCACCTCGTCGAAGACGAGCAGCGCCCCGCTGCGCGCGGTCAGGTCGCGCAGCAGGTCCAGGAAGCCCGGGGCCGGGGGGATCACCCCGGCGTTGGCCAGCACCGGCTCCAGGATGACGGCGGCCGTGCGGTCGCCGTCCCGGGCGAAGAACTCCCGTACGGCGTCGGCGTCGTTCCACGGCAGCTGCGCGGTGTGCGCGAGCGCCTCGGGGATCATCCCGGGCGCGCCGGGGACGACGTCCGTCGGCCGGGTGCCGGCGACCTGGAGCGTGGTCTTGCCGGCGCGCAGCACGGTCTCGCTCCAGCCGTGGTAGTGCCCCTCGAAGGTGACGACCAGGGAGCGGCCCGTGACGGTACGGGCGAGGCGCAGGACGGAGGCGACCGCCTCGGTGCCGGAATTGGCGAACCTGACCTGCTCCACACCGGGCACCAGTTCGGCGACGAGACCGCCGGCCTCGGCGTCCAGCGCATGCGGCAGACCGGTCATATGGCCTTGCGTGAACTGATCGGCCACGGCCTCCGCGACATCGGGGTCCGCGTAGCCGAAGAGATGGGGACCGTAGCCCATGTTGAAGTCCACGAGCTCGCTGTCCTCGACATCCCGGATCGAACAGCCGTGGGCGCGCCGTACGACGAGCGGGACGGGTACCGCGGTGGCGCGCATGCTGCTGCTGACGCCCCCGGCGATGACCTCCTTGATGCTTTTCAGGTAATCAGTATTCGTCCGACGTTCGGCGTCCATGGCACCCACTGAAAACCTCCAGCTTCGTCGGCCTGATCCGAAACCACAGAATGCCGCAGAGCTTTGGAGGCCGACAGCGGCCGTTGCCGGAATGGCCGGATCACGGGGGGTGATCGGCCAGTCTTGGGTGGCAGGATCGGACGGGTGATCAGGCCGCGTTGCGGAGGGGGAATGTGATGTCTTCTCGGGGCGTCGCCGTGGTCACGGGGGCGGGTTCGGGCCTCGGCGCCGCCGTCGCCGTACGCCTGGCCGCCACCCATGACCTGGTGCTGACCCATCTGATCGAGGACTCCGGCCTGGTCAGGACGGTCGAGCGGGTGACGGCGGCGGGTGCGGACGTGGTCGCCACCGTGCCCGGGGACCTCACGCGTGAGGAGACAGTGGAACGGCTCGGAGAGGTCATGGCGCGGTACCGGGAAAGACTCGACGTCCTTGTCTGCAATGCCGGCGCATACACATATGCGCCATGGCAGAAAACCACCTGGGACGAGGTCAGATCGGCCGTCGACATCAATCTCCTCGCGCATATCGCCTGCGCACGGGCCGCCACCCCGCATTTGGTGGCGCGCGGCTCTGGCCGGATCGTTGCCGTATCCACCGTCCTCACCCGGATCGGACGCGTGGAACTCGCCCCCTACATCGCCGCGAAAGGCGGTCTCGAGGCATTCGTGCGCGCCCTGTCCCGTGAACTCGGCCCGTATGGGATTACAGTGAATTCCGTGAGACCGGGGCCGATCGAACTCAGTGCGGAGCAACGGACTCATCCGGATTACCCGGCCTGGCGCGAACGGGAATTCGCCCGCCAATGCATCAAACGGCATGGGCGCCCCGAGGACGTGGCGGCGGCCGTGGCGTTCCTGGTTTCCCCGGAAGCCGGATTCATCACGGGCCAGAGCCTGACCGTCGACGGCGGCTGGGATCTCGACTGACCTGCTCGGGCAGGCCGATTGAAGGACCACGACACGCATGGAACACAGCTCCCACGGCTCCTCCACCCATGTCCTGCTGGTGCGCCACGCGCAGTCGCACGCCAGCGTGAAGAAGCTGCTCGCGGGCTCCCGGAACTGCCGCGGACTCACCGAGCGGGGCCGGGACCAGGCCGCCCGCCTGACGGCCCGGCTGGCGGCGGAACGGCTGCGGCCGCACGCCCTCCTGACCAGCCCCGTCCGCAGGGCCCGGGAGACCGCCGACATCCTCGCCGGGGGCCTGCGCGTCGGGACGCCGGACGTCGAACGGGAGCTGCGGGAACTCGACTTCGGGGACGCCGACGGACTGTCCGTCGAGGAACACCTGCGCCGGCACGGCTCGTTCGACATGACGGCCGATCCCGACCGGCCCTTCGCGCCCGGCGGGGAGACCTGGAACCAGTTCCGGGTCCGGGCCGGCCGCGCCGCCGACGCGCTGCTGTCCCGGCACCGGGGCGGCACCGCCGTCGTGGTCTGCCACGCCGGTCTCATCGTCGCGGTGATGTCCGCGCTGCTGGACCGGGTGCCGAAGACCCTGTTCACCGACGCCACCCCGGCGGTGACCTCGATCAACGAGTTCGTCCACGACGGCACCCGGTGGACCCTGGGCCGCTTCGACGACGCCCGGCACCTCGACGACGCCTGACGAAGCCGGGCCGCGCCCGCCTCAACCGTCCTGCCGGGGCCCCCGCTTGCGCTCCATCATGTGGCGGCCCAGCGCCTTCTTCCGCTTCCAGTCCCGCAGCAGCTCCGCGCTCAGGCGCGCGTCGCTGCGGGCGGCGATCCGCTCGTTCTCCCGGACCAGCTTGTGGTAGTTCTCCAGCCGCCGCAGCGGCAGCGTCCCGTCGTCGGCGGCGGCGAGCACGGCGCAGCCGGGTTCCGTCCGGTGCGAGCAGTCGTGGAAGCGGCAGTCCCGGGCGAGGGCCTCGACATCGGTGAAGGCCTGCGCGAGACCGCCGTCCGCGTCCCACAGCCCCACCCCGCGCAGCCCCGGGGTGTCGATGAGGACCCCGCCGCCCGGCAGCGGCAGCAGATCACGGGTCGTGGTCGTGTGCCGCCCCTTGCCGTCGGCGTCCCGGGTGGCGTCCACCCGCTGCGCGTCCGTCCCGGTGAGCGCGTTGGCCAGCGTGGACTTCCCGGCACCGGACATGCCGAGCAGCGCGGCCGCGCCGCCGCGGACCAGGTCCGCGAGCAGGTCCATCCCCTGCCCGGTGGCCGCGCTGACCGGCAGCACCCGCGCCCCGGGGGCGACCCGCTCGGTGTCCTCCACGAGATACGACAGGGTCGTCGCGTCGGGCACCAGATCGGCCTTGGTCAGCACCACCACCGGCTGCCCGCCGCTCTCCCACGCCAGCGACAGGAACCGCTCGACGCGCCCGAGGTCCAGCTCGTCCGCCAGCGACACCGCGATCAGCACCTGGTCGATGTTGGCGGCCAGCACCTGTCCGTCGGACCGCTGCGAGGAGACGGCCCGCACGAACGCCGTACGCCGCGGCAGCACCGCCCGTACGACGCGCTGCTCCCCGTCGACCGTCACCCAGTCACCGGTGCAGGGATGCCCTGTGGGATCGGCGGACGCCGGCGCCCCGGTACCCGCCCGCACCGATACCGCCCGCCCGCTCCGGTCGACGGTCACCACCTCGCACGACCCGCGATCGACCCGCACCACCCGCCCGGGGCTCAGCCCGTGCGCCCCCGCCGCGGCGAAGCCGGCCGCGACGGCGTCGCTCCAGCCGTACGGGAGGAGCGGATGCGGGGTGCCGGGGGAGGAGGACAAGCCACCAGTGTACCGGCCAACCGGTCCCGCACGGCGGGGACTTGCCGCGCCGGGTGGGTCAGGTCCTGGTGGTGGCCGCCGCGGCGCGGGTCGGTGCGCCCAGGGCCCAGAAGAGGACGCCGAGGAGCATGAAGCCGGCCAGCGGGACGGCCTCGGTCAGCAGGTACTGCCAGCGTTCGGCGTGTGTCCAGCCGTCCGGGGCGTAGGCCGGGCCGAACCAGTGGTCGCCGAGGCCGGGGGCGATGAGCTGCACGCTCGCGAACAGCACGAGCAGGGTCAGCACGGCGCTGATCGTGCGGGGGAGGGGCGCTCGGTAGGGGCGGGGGGTGTCGGGGGCCTTGCGGCGCAGGACCGCCAGGGCCGGGAAGATGCCCAGGTAGCTGACCAGGGTGGTGGAGACGGCGAGGCCGAGGACGGCACCGAAGAGCTTGGCGGCGCTGCCGCCGGTGAGCTGGTGGGCGAGGACCAGGACGACGGTGGAGACCAGTCCGCTGAGGATGTTGACCCGTACCGGGGTGCCGAACCGGCTGGAGATGACGCCGAGGAAGCGGGGAGCCGCGCCGTCGTAGCCGGAGACGGCGAGGGCGCGGTCGGAGCCCATGACCCAGGTGACGCCGGAGGACAGCACGGTCAGGATGAACAGGATCGCGGCGAGATCCCCGAGCAGGCTGCCCGCGCCGCTGAGCGTGGCGGTGCCGTCGCCGGCGACGGAGCCGCCGTAGACGGTGAAGACCTGGCGGATCGCGTCGATGAACCCGCCGAGGCCGGTGACGGCCTTGACCGGCAGGACGAGCAGGATGCCGAGGATCGGCAGCGCGTAGAGCAGGACCGCGAGGAGGGCGCTGCGGAAGATGGCGAAGGGCACGTCCCGCTGGGCGTCCGTCATCTCCTCGCCGGCGGTGTTCGGCAGCTCGAAGCCGACGTAGTTGAACATCAGGACGGGGACCAGGCCGACGAATCCGGCGTACGTCGGGGAGAAGTCGCCGAGTCCGAAGCCGTGCAGGCCGTGCCGGACGCCGTAGAGCACGACGGTGACGGTGAACAGGCCGAGCAGGACGAACCGGCTCCAGGCGCCGATGGTGGGGATCCACTTGCCGACGTCGAAGGAGAGGATCGCGGCGAGCACGCCCACCCAGACGAACGCGAGGGTGAAGACGTAGAAGGCCGGGGTGCTCAGGTCCTTGCCGTCGTGGAAGAAGGCGGTGAAGGCGGTGACCGCGGACACCGACAGCGTGCCGCCGAGCCACACCGGATTGGTGATCCAGTAGAGGAAGTTGTTGACGGCGCCCGCCAGACGCCCGAAGGCCCGGCTGGTCCAGATGTAGGGGCCGCCCTCGTCGGGGAACGCGGCGCCCAGCTCGGCGATCAGCAGCGCGGACGGCACGAAGAACACCACGGCCAGCACGATCAGCCAGGTGAAGGCCTCGGCGCCGGAGGAGGCCACCGTGCCGATGGTGTCCACGCCGACGATGGTGCACAGGAGGAAGAAGAGGATGTCGAAGCGGCCGAAGTGCTTGCGCAGTTTCCGCCGCTCGGCCTGGGCTGCCGCCGGCACGCCGGCCGGCTCGGAGAGGATCTGGCCAGCGGCCACCGGGGGCTCCTGGATGCTCGTGGTACGGGCGGGATCCGGCCAATGATGAGCCGTCGCCCCAAATGGCCACAAGCGTTCGCGCGCAAGTCTTGCCTGTTGCTTACGGAGCGAACGAGGTCCCCGCAGCCGCGTCGGCCGGGCTGCGAGGACCTCGTTCGGGTGTCGCGCGGGCCTCAGTGGCCCGCCGCGGGTCTCAGCCGTCTGCGCGCGGCCGTGGTGACGGGTTCCTTCCGGGGGGATCGTTGCGGTACGAGGACCCGGCCGACGACCGTGGCGTAGAACAGCCCGGAGGCCATGACCAGGGCGAAGTCCGGCGGGTACAGAGTGATCATGCGCCAGGCGGCGGCGCCCACCCACAGCACCGCCGTACCGCCGTTCCAGACCCGGACGCCGAGGTGGAAGCGCAGATTGGCGGTGCGGCCCGCGGACGCCGAGCCGGTGGGCCGCCAGGACTGGCGCCGGCCCCGGACGATGTCCCAGATGGCGAACAGATGGGCCCAGCCGTACAGGAGCCGGACGGCCCAGGCATCGATCCGGTAGGGGCAGCGGTGCCACAACGGGAAGACCAGCAGGGTGTAGACGATGCTGGGCAGCACCAGCAGCATGTAGTCGACCTGGAGTTTCTCCGGCATGGCCACCAGCAGCACGATCGGCAGCAGGGGCGCCACGAACGTGAAGACCGCCGTGTGGAGGTAGTAGAGGAAGCCGGAGAAGTAGCAGAGCCGGGTGGTGAGCCGGAGCTTGGTGCTCCAGAACTTCCGGCTGCCCAGCAGGCTCATGGACCCCGAGCACCAGCGGTACTGCTGGTGGTAGAACGCGCTGACGTTGTCGGGGCAGTTGCCGGTCGCGAGGGGGATCGGCACATAGCGCAGCGTCCAGCCCAGGCGCCCCAGGTCGAAGCCCGTGTGCACGTCCTCCGAGTGCTCGATCAGCGTCGTACCGCCGTTGGCCTCCAGGGCCGTCCGCCGGTACACCGCGCAGCTGCCCACGCAGATGGCGCCGCCGTGGCGCTGCCGGGACACCTGGACGGCCCGGTAGAACAGCTCCTGCACGGAGCCCGCGCCGCGCTCGATCCAGGTCTGCCGCCGGGCCACGCGGAAGTACTGCGGTGACTGGACGATGCCGGTCCTCGGGTCGTGGTCCATGTACGGCAGGAGTTCCTCCAGCAGATCCGCCCGCGGGGCGAAGTCGGCGTCGAGGATGAGGACGTACTCCTCGTCGGAGATGCCCAGCCCGTAGTGCAGATTGCCCGCCTTCTTGAACCAGCCCCGGTTGGGCCGGCTCCCGTACTCGAAGCCGAACTCCTTCGCCATGGCGGCGAGCTCGGCCGAGGCGGAGTCGTCGAGTACATAGGCGGTGGCCCGGCCCGGATAGCGGTCGGCGAGCCGGCGCACATGCCGCCAGGTGTTCTCCAGGACGTCGACGGGTTCTCCGCACACCGGGAGGAAGACGGCGACCGTCGGATAGGTCCCGGGGCGCCAGTCCCGGACCAGGTCGCGGTGGGCCGCCAGGTCGAAGTCGGGGGTGAGGCCGTTCACCCGCAGCGAGGCCAGGTAGTAGAGGATGCTGAAGGCCAGGCACGGCAGCAGGACGAACAGCCAGGGGGAGGACTGGATCAGCCGGAACTGGCTGTAGACGAGACAGCCCATGCTGATGATCGAGGCGCCGGTGAGCACCCAGAGACGACGTCGGGCATAGGAGTACTTCTCCTCGTCGTCCGGGGGCTGGGGCAGCACGGTGCCGGCTTGCTGCCCGGACCGGGGGGTTATCCGCGGGATGGACTGTCGTCGGTCGGTCTCCAGGGTCAGGTCAAAGGAATCCAGGCTCAAGGCGTGCTCCTCGAAGGCGTGCTCCTCGAAGGGGGGCGGTCACCTCCAACCGATAGCCAGGCAGGGTGTGACCTGCGCCTTCCGCTGGGCTGATTGCTGCACCGGTCGCTCGAAGGAAGGATGCGCCGGAGTGGCACCCCGCGAGCGGCGCGGCGATCGGGGGTCCTGCGGGCGCGGCGGGTGCGGTGGAACACGCTCTCTGCACTCGGGTGAACCTTGACGGGAGCGCGGACGAATCGCGGTGACGGTTCGTCACCTATCAGCTGTCCTATCGTCATATTTGCCTTTGGTCCCCCACTCTTCAGGAACCGGAGGCACCCATGCCCACCACGCATTCCCGGACCCGTCGCGTCGCCTGGACCTCGCTGGCCCTCGCGGCGGCGGTCGGTTTCCTCCCCGCGAACCCGGCGCACGCGGCCGGGTCCGGAGCGGCACCCAAGGCCAAGACCCCGGTGCAGACCTACGGCAAGCTCCATGTCTGCGGCACCCAGTTGTGCGGCGAGTCCGGCTCGCCGGTCCAGCTGCGCGGCATGAGCACGCACGGCACCCAGTGGTATCCGCAGTGCCTCACCGGTGCCGCGCTCGACGCCGTGGCCCAGGACTGGAAGGCGAGCGTCCTGCGGGTCTCGACGTACGCCCGCGAGGGCGCCTATCGCGCGGATCCGAAGAAATACACCGAGCTGGCGAGCAGACTCGTCGACATGGCGAGCGCCCGCGGCATGTACGTCATCGTCGACTGGCACACCATCCACCCGGGCGATCCCCACGAGGACCTCGACAACGCCCGTGCGTTCTTCAAGGCGATCGCCGAGAAGCACAAGAACAAGAACAACGTGATCTACGAGATCGCCAACGAGCCCCACGGCGTGAGCTGGTCGGTCATCAAGGACTACGCCGCCAAGATCATGCCGGTGATCCGCTCCCGCACCCCCGGCAGCGTCATCCTCGTCCCGACGCGCGGCTGGTCCACGCTCGGCGCCGCCGAGGCGACCAACGAGAAGACCATCATCGCCGACCCCGTACGCGACAAGAACGTCATGTACACGTACCACTTCTACGCCACGGCCGGGCGGGAGCAGTTCCTGAAGCTGCTCGACCGCGCCTCGGACAAGCTTCCCATCTTCGTCACCGAGTGGGCCGTCGCCTCCTGGAACGGCTGGGGCACCGACTACCCGATGGCCCAGAAGTTCGTCGACCTCATGGCCAAGAAGAAGATCAGCTGGACGAACTGGAGCCTCTCCGACAACCACAAGGACCTGTCGGTGTTCAAGAAGGGCGCGTGCAGCACGGGCAAGTTCGACACGGCCGCGCTCTCGCCCAACGGCGTCTGGGTCCGCGACCGGATCAGAGGCTGATCCCCCGCGCCGCGAAAGGGTCCCCCGAGCCGCACCGACCCGGCTCCGGGGACCCCCGTGCGTCAGCCGTGGAAGGAGATGTAGCCGTTGCCGTCCGCGTCGTTCGCGCGCTTGGTGTAGGAGTGGACGTCGGCCCGTGAGCCGCTGGGCTTCACCAGGTAGATGGTGTCCTTGTCGTTGTTCCAGATGAAGTTGCAGTTCTGGCGGTAGACGACGTTGCCGGCGTCGGAGTCGGTGCCCCGGCCGCCCCGCAGCTTCACGTAGTCACCCGGCTCGAGGCGGTGGCTCGCGGGAAAGGTGAACTTGTTGCCCGTGGCGTCCTTGACGACGTACCCCCGCAGATCGACCGTCGCGGTCCGGGAGTAGTTCTTGATCGTCAGGTACTCGTCCTTGGTGTTGCCGCCGGAGCAGCGGTTCGAGTCGGCGCCGGGCGCGTCGTACTGCACGCCCTTGAGCTTCAGTGCGGACGTGTACTCGGTGGCCTGGGCCGGACCGGCGGTCGACACGGCGAGCGC
The DNA here is from genome assembly GCF_040630405.1 of Streptomyces sp. NPDC005811. Classification (NCBI taxonomy): domain Bacteria; kingdom Bacillati; phylum Actinomycetota; class Actinomycetes; order Kitasatosporales; family Streptomycetaceae; genus Streptomyces; species Streptomyces sp. NPDC005811. Next base: position 525 of record NZ_JBEXXK010000074.1, on the reverse strand, counting down.
GCCCGCCAGGGACGCGGCCGCCAGAACGTGACGCATGCGCGTGGGCATGAGGAATCCCCCCTCAATGGTGCGATTGGAGCGCGTGGAGCATACCGAATGTGATCGGGGTGTGCGTGGTACGTGTTCATTCCGTGAAGAGCCCCGACGGGTGTGAGTTGCGCATTGCGCGCCGCGATCAGTAATACGCAACAGGGAAACCCTGATCGACCCAGTGTCGAATCGTCATCGGCCAACCTCTTGACGCCCGTCCCCGGGGCGGCCAGGGTGTTCCACCACAAGCAATTCAATGCGCGATGCGCAACAGGTGGAATCCATCTCGGCCGCAGCACTGGGTCCGCGGCTGAACGCCGAAAAGAGGTCGATCGTGACCCCCACACAGACCGAGGTACCCCAGCGGCGGGGTGCGCCCGAAGACGCCGACGGCGCTCCGGTCATCTCCGTGCGCAATCTGTGGAAGGTGTTCGGGCCGAAGGCCGAGCGGGTGCCGGGTGATGCGGAGCTGTGCGGCCTGACCCGGCGTGAGCT
>NZ_JBEXXK010000073.1:0-51951 GCF_040630405.1 Streptomyces sp. NPDC005811 | reverse complement strand
CAGGCCCTGGGCGGCGCCAAGAACCACATGCTGGTCCTGCCGGACGCCGACCTGGACGCGGCCGCCGACGCCGCCGTGAGCGCGGCCTACGGCTCGGCGGGCGAGCGCTGCATGGCGATCTCGGCCGTGGTCGCGGTCGGCGCGATCGGCGACGAGCTGGTGGAGAAGATCCGCGAGCGCGCCGAGAAGATCAAGATCGGCCCCGGCAACGACCCGGCCTCGGAGATGGGCCCGCTCATCACCGCCGTCCACCGCGACAAGGTGGCGTCCTACGTCACCGGCGCGGCCGCGGAGGGCGCCGAGGTGGTCCTCGACGGCACCGGCTACACCGTCGACGGCTTCGAGGAGGGCCACTGGATCGGCATCTCGCTCCTCGACAAGGTCCCCACGACCGCGAAGGCCTACCAGGACGAGATCTTCGGTCCGGTGCTGTGCGTGCTGCGCGTGGACTCGTACGACGAGGGCGTGGCGCTGATCAACAGCTCCCCGTTCGGCAACGGCACCGCGATCTTCACCCGGGACGGCGGCGCGGCCCGCCGCTTCCAGCTGGAGGTCGAGGCCGGCATGGTCGGCGTGAACGTCCCGATCCCGGTCCCCGTCGGCTACCACAGCTTCGGCGGCTGGAAGGACTCCCTCTTCGGCGACCACCACATCTACGGCAACGACGGCACGCACTTCTACACCCGCGGCAAGGTCGTCACCACCCGCTGGCCCGACCCGGCGGACGCCCCCGCCGGCGTGGACCTGGGCTTCCCCCGCAACCACTGACCACGCGCGAGCGCCGGAACGCCGCGCGCTGCTGCCGGACGGCCTGCCCGGCAGCGATGTGGAGCTTGCCGAACGGCTCCCGGCCTGTCACGGCCGGCCGTTCGGCAAGACATCACCACGTCTCCCGCAGGAGGTCCTACTGGAGACCGGGGATCACGAACGGCATGTCCAGCTGCACCCGGTGGTGCACGATCTTCCATTCGCCGACGTCGTCCTGTCCAACTCCCGAGGAGGCGGCCCGGGCGGGCGAGGGTGGTGCTGAGCATCCCCCTGGCCCGTTGCCGGCAACTGCCGGCCGCCGCGCTGGCGGGCAAGGTCGTGCTCGACACGATGAACTACGCCCCGTTCCGCGACGGCACCTTCGAGGACCTCGACTCGGGCAGGATCACCACGGGTGAACTCGTCCAGGAACACCTGGTGGGCGCGAAACTGGTCAAGGCGTTCAGCGGCATCAACGACCAGCACGCTCCGGCACTCGCGCGTCCCGAGGGCGCAGCCGATCGCAGCGCGCTGCCGATCGCGGGCCATGACGAGGAGGCGAAGGCGAGCGCCGCCGCGCTCGTCAGCCGACTCGGCTTCGACACGGTCGACGCCGGCCCGCTGGCGGAAAGCTGGCGCTTCGATCCGGAGACCGGCCCCTTCGTGGCACCGTACTTCACCGAGCCCGACACATTGCGGGCCGTCTGGGCCAAGCTGGGCAAGGAGATCCGTTCCGGCGGCCCCATCCGGACCGCGCCTCTGGTGGACCCGGGTGTCCCGCTGCCCGCACACCGGCTGCGCACCCTGCTTGCCGAGACACCTCGCAAACTCACCGCCGACCGCTTGGTCTGACCCCCGCTGCCGAACGAAGCTCCGCCGGGCCGACTCCAGGGTCGTCGAGGTGTATGGCCGCAAGGGGGCACCGGCCCAGCGGGCGAACTCTGCGAGCCAGGGCGACCGCATCGCCGTTGCGACCGTGCACGTCACTCGGGGGCACGGAGGCTGGGCACGCAGCACCATGTTCCGAGCCGGTTCACCCTTGGTGGCGAACTGCCGCTCATCGGGGACCTTCGCATCTCGGCAGCGTTCCCGTTCCCCTCCGGCGGCTCCCCGTCCGATCGGCGGTTCCGGAGAACCGCCGCCGCACTTGGACGCGGTGACGGCGACGGAACACGCCGCCCCTGACGTGCCGAAATCGATGACCCATCCGCTCGAAAATGATCGCTTCTGATCGATAAGTACGATCACCGGAATATCCAAAGCGAACATTCATGTCATCGCTGCACCCACCCTTGCGCACCGAAATTCACCACCCGATAATAACGGTCGACCATGGAAAGCTCTTCTGCGAGTGGGGGACATGGGCATCGAAAAATTATCCGCGGAGAAACTCCTCTACCAGCCGGTCCGGGTGAGGAGATGGGCGGCTGCGGCACTCGCCCTCTTACTGCTCGCGCTCGTCGGCGTTGCCCACGTTCCTGCCGCGAGCGCCGCCACCTGTACGCTCCCGCCACAGCAGGCGCTCGCTGCGGCACGTGCGCGGATGCCGGGCTCCAAGGTGATGGAGTTCCCGATCGCCAAGTACCCGCCTCTGGGAACGGTCACGATCGAAGCGTTCATTCGGGCGCGGGAGATCTGGGTCAATCCCGGGTTCGACTTCCGTAGCGGCGACATGCTGTTGCCCGCTTCCGTTACGCCTTCCTCCAGGCCGACACTCACCGCCATCTACGGGCACGAGGAATTCCCGGGTCTGTTCCTCCAGGGTGACGGCCGGGACGTGAGCCTGAACTTCCTGCCCGAAAAAACACGCGCGTTTGCCGTGCTCGATTTCTCGGCCGGCACGGGATATTTCATCGTCAATAAGTCCGTGAGTAAACTCAGGACCCCGCTGCCCCTTTCCTCCGGAACCTACACAGTGCACAAGAGTTGGGATGCGCGGCCCACCTACCGGCAATGGGGAGGCGCCAACAACTGGTTCTACGCCGACTGGGTTTCCGGTGACGTATACCGGTTCCGTACCCATATCAAGGAGGCGGCCTTCGGAACGTCGTGGTTCGCGCCGGGGATCGACGTACAGGTCTCGGTGAACAAGGACACCGGCCAGGCGACGGTCAGCGGTGACACCTTCCCGACGGTCGCGGTGCACCAGCCGTCGGCATGCCGCACCCTGTTCGTCCGACCTGAGAACAAGCCGGCAGACCTCTATACCTACGAGGCCCCTGGAGACATCGCTCCAGGTCCCCGGAACGCAACGCCGGTCACGTCCCCACCGCCACCCGCCGACGGTGTCAACCGACCCCCCACCGCTACCTACAGCTACGCGCGACGGGCGGGAGCGGGCAACATCGTCGCCTTCGACGGCCGTTCCTCCACGGACCCCGACGGAAGGATCACGTCCTGGCAGTGGCTGACGGGCACTCGGCAGATCGCCACGGGGCCCACTCCGACCGTTGCGCTCGGGACCGGCACCTCGAAGACGGTCACTCTCAGGGTCACCGACAACCGAGGCGCCACCGCCTCCGTGACCAGGACCCTGTCCTTGGGCAACCGTGCCCCGGCGATCACAGCGGTTTCACCGACGTCGGGCTCCGTCACCGGATCCAACGTCCCCACCCTTGCTGCGATCGCGAGGGATGACGACGGAGACGCCTTGCAATACGCGTACCGGGTAACCGGACCCTCCGTCGATGTCTCGTCGGGATGGGTCAACGGCCAATGGACGGTTCCCCCGCACCGCTTGGATCCGGGGAGCGCCTATCAATGGTCCGTGACCGTCCGCGATCCCGCCGGCGCCACCGCCTCCAAAACAGCGACGTTCACCGTTGCCACGCTGCCCACGGCCAGTGACGTGGTATCCACGTCCACCGGAAGCGGCTACTGGCAGGTGGACACCTACGGAGGCGTGTTCTCCTACGGAGACGCGCCGTTTCACGGATCTCTGCCCGGACTCGGCGTACGGGTGTCCAACATTCTCGGAATGGCACGCACACCGACCAATGGTGGGTACTGGCTGGTGGGCCGAGACGGTGGCGTGTTCGCCTTCGGTGACGCTCCGTTTGCCGGCTCGCTTCCAGGCCTGGGCATACACATCGACAACATCGTCGGCATGGCACCGGCCAAGGACGGCAAAGGCTACTGGCTCGTCGGCAGCGACGGCGGCGTGTTCGCCTTTGGAACAGCGGGGTTCCACGGCTCGATGGGCGGCAGGCCCCTCAACGCGCCCGTCGAGGCCATCGCCCCCAGCCCGAGCGGTAACGGATACTGGCTCGTGGCCCGCGACGGAGGCGTCTTCGCCTTCGGCGACGCACCGTTCTACGGCTCCATGGGCGGTAAGCCCCTCAACGCCCCCATGGTGGACATGGACGCGGCACCGGACGGCAAGGGCTACTGGCTCACCGCGGAGGACGGCGGAGTATTCGCCTACGGCTCCGCCGGGTTCCACGGCTCACTCGCGGACAAGCACCTCAACGGCCACATCACCGCCATGTCCGCCACTCCTGACGGACACGGCTACTGGCTCAACGCCTGCGACGGAGGCGTCTTCGCCTTCGGTAACGCCGTATTTCACGGATCGAGGCCGACATACCAATGTCGCGGGACGTGACCCCACCATCCCGGTACGGCATCCACTCCGACTGGGCCGTGTTTGAGAAGGCGCTGGTCTGCTGGGTTGGCCGTCCGGGGGAAATCTCGGGCGGCCAGCCAGATGAGGAGGTCGTTGGCGATCCGTCCGACGCTGCTGCCGGTGTCAGGGATCGCAGGAGGGGGGTGTTCCCTCCCTGGAGGCACCGGGCGGATGACCGCTGCACAGCTCGGTGACAGCCGGGGCACAGAGGCGACCTCAGTGGTCTCGACGGGGCGGGGGCCACCGCTCTGGACAATGGCGCCGTGGAACAGCCCAAGCGCCTTCGGAGTACCGAGCAACGTTCCGATGGACCTCGTCTCGCGCCGCTACCTTGAGCAAGGCGCTGATTACCGTACGGGAGGGGAAATATGGAATCGGTGGCACTGATCGTGACGGCGCTCGCGGCCGGAGCCGCAGCGGGTGCCAAGGACATGGGGTCGGCCGCAGTGCGGGATGCATACGCCGGACTGCGGGAGCTTGTCCGTCGCAGGATCGGTGGGGATGCCGAGGGGATTCTGGCCCGGGACTCGGCCGATCCCGAGCAGTGGCAGGAGCGTTTGACCGCAGCTCTGATCAACGCGGGTGTGGCGGAGAGCGAGAGCGACGAGGCGCTGGCCGCTGCACGCAGCCTTCTCGATCTGCTGGGCACGGAGGCCGAAAGCGGAAAGTACGTACTCGACCTCCGCGAGGCAAAGGGTGTGCAGACGGGCGACGGCAACGTGCAGCTGAACCACTTCACCTGACAGCCGCAGTCCTACGTCCGTGACCGGCAACGAACAACCCAGCGCGTCGCCCGAGCGGGACCGACTGTACGGAGCGCAGTTCGGCGACCACAACATCCAGGTCAACCACTTCCATGAAGCGTGCAATGAAACGGCATTGCGGCAGCGGCTCGAGAATCAGATCAAGGCGATCAGTGTCACGCTGACAGGTGTTCTGCAGCAGCGGTTCGATGAACTGGCAGCGCGTGAGAGCCAACTGCACGCCGACCTGGCTTCCGCGCTCAAGGAACGCGACGAACTCAGCGAGGAGCTCAGGCAGGTACGCGCGCGGCTGGTGACGGAGCTGCAACGTGTAGCGGAACTTACTCACGCAGCGGATGGCTTGGAGGGGCGCCTCCAGGCTGCAAACCGCCGGGTTGAGAAGGTTGAGAAGGCGCTATTCTCGGTGGCCGAGGAGCAGCAGCGGGCCGAGGGCGAACGCGATCGCCTGGAAGCCGAGCAAGTCTCCCTGAGGGACGCCATCCGGCTTGTCGCGACTGTGCGTTACAGGGAAGAGCTGCGCTCCCGTGAGGTCGCCTTGATTCTCTGCGCCCTGGCCGCAGGACTGATGTGGATGTTGTTCTGGGGAGAACCAGCCCCTTGGAACTGGCGGCTGAAGCTCTCACTCGCTGCGGCACCGCTCGCGTCGTCCGTGGCCGTTGTCGGCGCCTTGCGCCACCGGAAGTGGAGCTACGCCCTCACGGTCGCCTTTCCCGCCCTCTTCGCCACTGCCGTGATTGAGTTCCTGTGGCGCCCGCTACCACCTGGCTCGGACCTTCTGCTGCCGGTGGTTGCCAGCTGCTGCGTACCCGCCCTGGTCGTCCTCTACGAGAGCACGGTCCGATTGGGCGGGCCGTCCTACAGAGGCGGCACCAGCCCGTTACGAAAGGCCGGCGCCTGGGTAGTGCTCGGCGGGGCCGCCCTCGCGGCACTTGGCGGTCTGATCTGGACCATTAGCGAGTACTACCGCTGGACCGACTTCCCCTTCGTGCTCCTCTTTGCCTGCATGGTGAGCCAGACCGTATGGGAGACAGATCCCGAGACGCGCAGGCTCGCTGCCGGCTCGGTCATCGTGTACGTGGTGATGCGTGAGGCTGCGCTGTACCGAGAAGCCTTGGACTCCCTGCCTGGACTGCTCTTCACCGCGGCCCTGACCGCCCTTTTCGCTTCAGCCTCGGCAGCCCTTTTGCTGCCGCGGTCACGCGCCCGTCGTGAGACCTCGAACCTGCCCGGTGCGCAGTGACCCAAGCGGGGATGGCGCCTCAGATCACCGTATGGAAGGACCAACACCGCTCGGTCGGCGGCCACCAAGGCGCGTACGGCATCCGGGAGATCGTGAATGCGATCTTCTATCAGGGCCAGACCGGCTGCCGGTGGGCCTACCTCCCACAGGACCTGCCCGCCACGTCGCACCACCCACACGCACGGGCCCGTCACTCCGCTGCTTCATATCCGGCCAGCCGTACCTCCTCGATATCGAGGGCGGCCTGCAGTCGACGCCGTACCGTGTCGTCGATCTGCTGTTCGTCGCGCAAGCGGACGACCGTGGCTCGTTTGCGAGCGACGAGGGCGAGGCGGAGCGCGGCGGAGTGCTGATCGAAGCGCAGGGCCGGGTCATCGTCCGCGACTCCGTCGCCACGGGCACGTACGGACGCCGGATAGATCTCGTACTCGTGGCGCAGCCGCTCCACGACCTGCGGGTCGGTCCCGAGTTCGTCCGCGAGATGCGGTATCGCCCGGAAGGCCTCTTCAGCGGCCGCGGTCCCCGCGCGGAGGAGTTCCTCCTCGACCGAGGTGTCGCGCGGGAAGCGGGCCCAGCGTACGGCGACCGGCAGCAGCAAAGCCCTGGCGGACCAGCGTCACGAGGATGACACTCGAGGTCACGAACACGATGAAGTTGCGGTGGGGAAAGGGCTCGCGGCCGGATCCACATACACCGCCGCGAACAAGGCCTCGGCGGTGAACTCCTGGTTCCCCGCCTGGATCCCGGTACTGTCGATCGCCGCCTTGAGCACCGGCGCATACAAAGGCCGCTCCATCGGCAGGACGATGGCCGGAGCGCCCGCATCGATCCCGGCGACCAGGTCCACGCCCGGCATATCACGCAACGCGAGGGCCTGCGCCTCGATCCCGCGCACCAGCTGCAGCACACGGCGATCCTCCGAGCGCACCTGGTCGTCCAGGAATCGGCGCAGCTGATCCGAGAGCTGCCGCACCGTCGTCTGGGTGCCTTCGGCGGCCTCCAGCCGGCCCCGGACCATGCTCCGCATCCTCGGATCGGGCTCGCCGATGGCCTCCATCGCCTCGACCGCGGCCAGCGGCGTCTTGAGCTCGTCCTGACGGCTCGGGGCGAGGAGGAAGTCGTAGAACGCCTGGAAGGTCCGGCCCCGGTCCGGCTCCGCGATGCTCTCACGGCTGCCCAGCACCTCGTCCAGGAGTTCACCCTTGGCCCCGTCCCACGCGGCGATCTTGCTCCGCAGGTCCCGGTCGAGGTCCCGGAAGTTCGCCTCGACCTCGCGGAAGTCGGCCATCCCCACGTAGTAGATCCCGTCCTCGTCAGGTTCGACATCCACGCGGTCGAAACAGACGGACAGGGCGGCGCAGTACCCCCACAGATCCGCTCGCAGTCCGCTGGGGATGTCCGTGGGGACCCAGACGAGAGGATGCGGCGCGCCCTGTTCGTCGTAGCCCATGGTGACTGCCGCCCCCACTTCGCCGCGCCAGCCGTGCAGTGGCGCGTAGTCGGTCCCGTCGTAGAGCTCGCGCACGTTCTGGCTCCGTTTCGGGCGTACAGGTGGATCGACTGCCGAACAGTCCTCCGGGCCGACGCCCTCCAGGCCCGTCTCGACGTAGGTCACCCCGTCCTCCGAGTCCACAGTGATGGCGGACCAGCCGTGTTGGATGTATTCGGAGAACAGCCTGCGGATCAGGCGCGCCTTCGCCTTGTCCGACAGTCCGGGAACGGTCATGACGACAATCACGCCGCGGAGGACGATGAGCCATGCCTGGTGGTCGTCGATCAGTTCCTGCTCGGAGAAGGAAACGCCAGCCACATCGACGTCTCAGGTGTTCCATGGCCCGACGCCACTCCGCCCGTTCCGCCGCTGCCGACGTATGTGATGAAAACCTGCGACCAAGGCACGGGCTTCCGCTCGGCATAGCCGTCGCAGCCCCGGAGGAAAACAGCCATCCGTGCCTCAATCACTGCAGTGCCAACTAAAAAAGCTTCGTCACACCGCCGCTAGCGGCGCACCCTCGGCATCCCCAGGCCGATCCAGGAGATGATCTCCCGCTGGATCTCGTTGTTGCCGCCGCCGAAGGTGAAGATCACGGCGGAGCGGTAGCCGCGTTCCAGTTCGCCGTGGAGCACGGCTCCCGCCGAGCCCTCCTGGAGTGCGCCGGGGGCCGCAACGATCTCCAGGAGCCAGGCGTAGGCGTCCCGGCGGGCCTCGGAGCCGTACACCTTGACGGCGGAGGCGTCCTGCGGGGTGAGGGTGCCGTTCTGGAGGGCGCCGACCATCTGCCAGTTGAGGAGCTTGAGGGCGTCCAGCCTGACATGGGTCTGGGCGAGGCGGCGGCGGACCCAGGGCAGGTCGACGACCCGGCGGCCGTCGGCGAGTTTGGTCTCGGTGGCCCAGCGCTGGACGTCGTGCAGGGCGCGGATCGCCATGGTGCCGTGCGCGGCCAGGGTCACGCGCTCGTGGTTGAGCTGGTTGGTGATGAGCCGCCAGCCCTGGTTCTCGGCGCCGACCCGGTGGGTCACGGGGACGCGGACGTTCTCGTAGTAGCTGGCGGTGGTGTCGTGCGAGGCGAGGGTGCGGATGACCGTGCAGGAGTAGCCGGGGTCGGTGGTCGGCACCAGGAGCATGGTGATGCCCTTGTGGGGCGGGGCCGCGGGGTCGGTGCGGGTCGCCAGCCAGACCCAGTCGGCGGTGTCGCCGTTGGTCGTCCAGATCTTCTGGCCGTTGACGACGTACTCCTCCCCCTCCAGGACGGCGCGCGTCTTGAGGGACGCGAGGTCGGTGCCGGCGTCGGGCTCGCTGTAGCCGATGGCGAAGTCGATCTCGCCGGAGAGGATCCTCGGCAGGAAGTACGCCTTCTGCTCGTCGGTGCCGTACCGCATGATCGTCGGACCGACGGTGTTCAGGGCCATCAGGGGCAGCGGTACGCCGGCCTGGGCGGCCTCGTCGAAGAACACGAACTGCTCGATCGGGGTCAGGCCGCGGCCGCCGTACTCCTCGGGCCAGCCGACGCCGAGCCAGCCGTCCGCGCCGAGGCGGCGGATGGTCTTGCGGTAGAAGCGTTTCGCGCCGACCGGGTCGGAGTGCCGGGCGTAGGCGTTGTCCGGCACCAACTCGGCGAAGTAGGCGCGCAGTTCGGTGCGCAGTCGCTGCTGCTCGGGCGTGTGGTCGAGGTGCACGGCGCCTCCAGGCTTCCCCAGGCCGGTGTCCTGACGGCGCACACGGTAGAACGTGTTCCAGTAATTGGGAATGGCGGTGCGGGAAGAGGGAGGCTGCGGGGAGGATGTCGTCCCATGACGGTTGACGGAATGCGTGCGCGGCTGGAGCGGGCGGGGCTCGAGATCGCGGATCCCTGGTACTCCGAGGGACCACTGCCGCCCCGTGAGGCCTGGCGCCGGGTCACCTCCGGGGAGACCGCGCCGCTGGCCGCCCTGCCGGGAGACCGGCCGGCGGAGGTCGACGCGCGGTGGCACCGCCTGGCGGAGGAGCACGGATTCTTCGACGGTGACGGCCTGTTCCTCGTCGAGATCGACGGCCCGCACCCCGGCAGCGGGCCGCGGCACTGGGCGCGGGTACGGCTGACGCCCGGATGGGATCTCGCGGGCGGGCTGCGCCCGGCACCGGACGGGCAGGCGGAGTTCGTCGCGATGGCGGTCGGCGGGGACACGCTGCTCGGGGTGACCGCCGACGCGGACGGCGTCCGGATCACGGTGGTGGACCGGATCGCGGAGCGCGTCGAGGAGGAGGCACACAGGGCCGCCGAGGAGACCCCGCGACAGCGGGAGGAGGCCTGGGAGTCGCTGCTCGCGGAGGTGCCGAGGAAGTTCTGGCTGCTGTGGGCGGAGAGCCTGGGCGGCAACCCCGGCGTCCCCGACGACCTGCGGATCGAACTGCTGGGCCTGTCCGGCTACCTGCCGTACCACCGCCAGTCGGACGCGGTGATCGAGGCGGTGACGGCCCACGAGGACTGGAACGTCCGCGGGAGGTTCGCCGAGCACGGGACGCACCTGACGCAGGAACAGTACGCCCGCCTGGTCCTCGCCGAGAAGGAACCCCGGCGCCGGGCGGCCCTCCTCTGGACGGCGCGGCACAAAGGACTTCCGTCCTTCGCCCGCGAGCGGCTGGCCGCCGACCCCTCCGCCGCCGTCCGCGAGGAGCTGGCGCAGGCACGAGGGCTGCCCGTCCCGGTGCTGACGGCCCTGGCGACGGACTCCCACGCCGCCGTGCGGGCCGCCGCCTGCGGGCCCGCCTGGCCGCATCTGGACGAGGCGGCGCGTGAAGCCCTCCTGGCGGACGCCGACGGGAGCGTCCGCACCGCCGCCCTGCTGCGGCACCACCAGGACCGTCCGATGCCGCGGGCCGTCTTCGAGGCGTACGAGGGACTCCGGGACCGTGCGACGCAGAGCTGCCGGCTGGAGCGCGCGCTCGCCGAGGAGCTGGTGCGCGACGAGGACCCCGCCCGGCGCCGGCGCCTCGCCCGGAATCCGCGTCTCGACCCCGACCTGGTCCTCCTGCTCGGGAAGGACGAGGACGGCGACGTCCGCTTCGAGGCGTCGGTGCACCCCGGGATCGGCGAGGACGACCGCAGCCGTATCGACTTCCCGTTCGATCCGGGGACCCTGTGCCGCACCCTCGACTGGGTCGCGGCGCTGCACGACGCCCCCGCCGCCATGCGCCGCCTCGCCGCCTCGGCGCACCCCGTCGTACGCCGGAGCGTCGCCCGGGCCCGGCGCCTCCCGGCGGACGTCGTCGAGCGGCTGGCCCGGGACGGGGACCGGGTCGTCCACCTGTTCCTCGCCGAGTCCTGCGAGGACGCGCCCGCCGAGCTGCTGCTGTCGGTGTGGCGGTGGTGGACGGGCAGCTTCAGCCATCCGGACCGGCCGCACAGCCACCCGAACTTCCCGCGCCGCGACCTGCTCCGGTACGCCGACGACCCCAGCCCCCGGATGCGGCAGCTGGCGCTGGACGACCCGGACTCGACCCCCGAGCTGGTCGAGCGGTTCGGCCGGGACGTGAGCGAGGAGGTGCGGGCGCGGGCGGCACACGACCCCCGGCTGTCGGCCGCCTCGGCCGTACGGCTGCTCAGCGACCCGTACGACACCGTCCGCGCGGCGGCGGCCCGGCACCCGGAGCTGCCCGCCCGCACCCTGGTGGGGCTGCTGCGGGACCTGGCCACCGCGGAGACGGCGGCCCGGCATCCGGCGCTGCCCCTGCCGGTCATGCGACGGATCGTCGCGGAGGCGCGCGCGGCGCTCGCATAGCGGCGCCGAGGACAACGGCGCCCAGTGCAGCAGCACACAGGGCAGCACGGGACCCGGCCACCGCAGAAACGGCGGCCCGGCATCCGCGGCTGCCCCTGCCTGCCGGTCATGCGGCGAATCGTCGCGGAGGCGCGCGCGGCGCTCGCGCAGCGGCGCCGAGGGCAGCCGCGCTCAGTGCAACGCCGCTCAGTGCAGCCGCGCTCAGTGCAGCGTGGCCATGAAGTCCGTGCAGGTCCGGGCGCAGGCGCGGCAGGCCTCGGCGGTCGTCGCCGCGCCCGGCGGTCCCGGTCGTTTCGGCCGGCCGTCGAAGGCGTGGGCGGTCTCCAGGCAGACGGTGCGGCACCACTCCAGCTGGACGCGCAGGCCCGCCTCGTCCACCCGGGTGTCCTCGGCCAGCACCCGGCAGGTCGCGTCGCACACCTCGGCGCACAGGATGGCCTTGCGGCGCAGGAGCCGCAGTCGTTCCGGGCCCTCCGGATCCAGCAGGCTCGCCCGGAGCGCGCAGGCCCGCGCGCAGTCGGCGGAGGCCTCGGCGCAGGCGAAGCGGTCCTCCAGGAAGCGGACGAGTTCCTGCGGCGAGGAGGTCGGAGTCGGCTCGGTCGTGGTCATGGTCGTCGAAGTCACAGGGCGCGGGTAGCCGGGGCGGGCCGCCCCAAACGCGGGCAGTCCCCCACACCGGGATACCCTGCGTGCCGGTTTGCCGACGCCGAGTAATGGGTACGGCCGCGCGGGATTTGCACCCTGTTCCTGGGGTATTGAGGCGATATGAGTACCGCAAGCGAGCAGTTGGCCGCCGCGAGTGGCCTGATCAGCCTGGTGCTGTTCCTGGTCGCAGTCGTCGTACTGGCGCTGCTGGCCGGGAGCTTCTGGTTCGGCGCGCGCGTCAAGGCGCGCGAGTCGCCGCGGCCGCGTCCCGAGGAGCAGCCGCACCTTCCGCCGGAGGGCGCGGTGCACGAGATCCGCGAGAACCGAGAGTCCCAGGAGGTTCCTCACGTCGCCAAGGGCGAACGCCCCCTCACCCCCTATGAGCTGAGCAACCTCCAGACCCGGTCGAGCACGGACAAGAACAGGCCCCGCTGGAGCAAGGGAAGCAGCGGCTCGTTCGGCGGAGGCGGACTGGGCGCCCACTGAGTCACCGGGAGAGCGGTCACAGGGCTGTCCTGGCCACCGCGAGCGCCTGCTCGGCGTACGGTCTCCCGAACAGCACGGCGTGCACCAGCAGGGGGAAGAGCTGGTGCACGCCGACACGTCCCGCCCACCCCTCGGCGAGCGGTGCGACCTGCTCGTACCCGTCGAGGATCCGCCGCAGGCAGGGGCAGCCGAACAGGGCGAGCATCGCGAGGTCGGTCTCGCGGTGGCCGCCGTGCGCGGCCGGGTCGATGATCCGGACGTCGCCGTCGGCACCCCACAGGACATTGCCGTTCCACAGGTCGCCGTGGAGCCGGGCGGGCGGCTCTGCGGGCCCGGCCAGCTCGGGCAGCCGTACGCAGAGACGTTCGACGTCCGCCGCCTCGGCGGGGCGCACCGTGCCGGCGTCGACCGCGGCGCGCAGATAGGGCAGCACCCGGTGCTCGGCGTACCAGCGCGGCCAGTCCCCGCCGACGGTGTTGCGCAGGGGGGCGAGGCCGATGTAGGCGTCCTCGGGGCCGCCCGGCGGGGGCGCGCCGAAGCCGGGGGCGCCCGCGCCGTGCAGCGCCGCCAGATCCCGCCCGAACCGTACGGCGGCCCGCGCGCCCGGCGGCCCGGTCACCACCCGCTCGGTCACCAGCCACCGCTCGTCGGCCCCGAGGATCCCGGCCACCCGTACGGTGTCCGCCGCGGCCAGCCAGCGCAGCCCGGCGGCCTCGGCCCGTACGGCGTCCCGCGCGTCGCCCCGTTTGACCATCACCGTGCGCCCGTCGTCGAGCACGGCCTCCCAGAGCGTCCCGGACAGCGGCCGCACCCGGTGGACGGCCCTGCCGGTGAGCGCGGTGACGGCGGAGGCGGGGCCCGGGTCGGGCCGGCGGGGCGGGGGCATGGGACGAGCGTACGGCGGCCTCCGCCCGGGGCGCAGAACTGCGTGCGCCATCACGCGGCCATCCCGCGACCTCGCGTTCAGGTTCGGACAGTGAACGGACAGTAAACGACTTCCCGGAGCGGGGGCGGCCGAAAGGCGCTGTAGTGGCCTGAACCGTCGCGCAGGGTGAGGTGGAAGATGGCCGACGTGATGCAGGCAGGTCCCGTGCTGCGTCCGGGCAGGGCACAGCAGAAACGGTGCGGCTGTGGTGCGCCGATAGCGGACGGGGCGCCGAGTGGGGCCGAGGAGCGCTTCCGCGGGCTGCTGGAGGCCGCGCCGGACGCCATGGTCATCGTCGACGACCGGGGTGCCATCCGGCTGGTCAACGCCCAGACGGAGGCGCTGTTCGGCTACGGCCGCGAGGAACTCCTCGGCCATCCGGTCGAGTTGCTCATCCCGGACCGCTTCCGTGACCAGCACACCGGGCACCGGGGCGCCTACACGGCCAACCGCCAGGTGCGGCCGATGGGCGCGGGGCTGGAGCTGCACGGACTCCGCAAGGACGGCACCGAGTTCCCCGTGGAGATCAGCCTCAGTCCGCTGGAGACGGCGGACGGGCTGCTGGTGTCGGCGGCCGTGCGGGACGTCAGCGACCGTAAAGCGGCGGAGGCCCGGATCAACGAGCTCGCCGCGCTGGTCGAGTCCTCGCAGGACGCGATCCTCGCGAAGACCCTGGACGGGTACATCACCTACTGGAACGCGGCCGCGCAACGGCTGTACGGCTACACGGCCGAGGAGGTGATAGGCCGTCATGTCTCGCTGCTGGCACCGCCGGAGCTGCGGGGCGAGGTCCGCTCCCTGCTGAAGCGGCTGCGGCACGGCGAGAAGGTCGAGCACTTCGAGACGCTCCGGCTGACCAGCGCGGGAGCGCTGCTGGACGTGGACGTCACGCTGTGGCCGACCCGGGACACGCACGGCACGGTCGTCGGGGCGTGCGCGATCGTGCGGGACATCAGCGACCGCAAGCGCGCCGAGGCCGAACTCACGGCGCTGCTGGAGCAGCAGCGGCACATCGCGCTCACCTTGCAGCGCAGTCTGATGGGTACGCCGCCCGCCCTGCCGGGACTGGACACGGCGAGCCGCTACCGGCCGGCCACCCAGGGCGCCGGAGTGGGCGGCGACTGGTTCGACCTGATCCCGCTGGGCGCCGACCGGGTGGGCGTCCTGATCGGCGACGTGATGGGCCGCGGGCTCGAGGCGGCCGCCGTGATGGGCCAGCTGCGGTCGGCCGCGCACGCGCTGGCGAAGACCGGGATGCAGCCGCGTCAGCTGATGCGGGCGCTGGACACCTGCGTCGCCGATCTCGACGTCCCCGATCAGCTCGTCACCTGCTGCTACCTCGTCATCGCCCCGGACGCGGGCACGGTCACCGTCTGTTCGGCGGGTCATCTGCCGGTGCTGGTGGCGGGGGTGGACGACGGCATCACCGCGTTGCCCTCCCCGGTGAACGCGCCGCTCGGGGTGGGTGATGTGCTCTACGAGCAGTCCAGCACCGAGATACCGCCGGGCGCCACGCTGGTGCTGTACACGGACGGGCTGGTGGAGACGCCCGGCAGCGACATCGAGTTCAGGATCGACGAACTCACCGTCCTGCTGGAGGGCCTGTTCTCCGGGACGCCGTCCCTGGAGGCCGCCGCCGACCAGGTGCTGGCGGGTCTGCTGCCGGACGCCGACAGTCACAACGACGATGTGACCCTGCTGTTCGCGCGGCTCCCCGAGGCACCGCTGGCGGCGGTCACCACCGAGCTGGCGGCCGACCCGTCGTCGGTGCCGCAGGGGCGGGCCTTCCTGCGCCGGACGCTGGCCTCGTGGAACTGCGCGACCCGCACCGACGACGCCTTGCTGCTGCTGTCGGAGACGCTGACCAACGCCGTCCTGCACGCCGAGGGCCCGATCGGGCTGCATCTGCACCGCACGGCCACCGATCTCACCGTCGAGGTCGGCGACCGCAGCCCGCAGCTGCCCCAGCCCCGGCTGGCCGCCGAGGAGGAGGAGTCGGGGCGGGGCCTGATCCTGGTCCGGGCACTCGCCGCCGGCTGGGGGGTGCGGCCGACGGACGAGGGCAAGACCACCTGGTTCACGCTGAGGCTGTGAGCCCCCGGGACGGGCCGCCGCGGGCCAGTTCGAAGGCGTCCAGATGGGCCTGGACGTAGGGCACGGCCACCTTTTCCACCTCGATCCGCCCGTCGACGAACGCGGGCTGGACGTTGACCTCGAAGACGACCCCGCCGTTCTCGATCGCCAGATCGACGCCGGCGAACGGCAGCCCGACCGAGGCCGTGGCCGCGACGGCCAGCTCGGTCAGGCGCGGCGGCAGGTCGGGCGGAGCGATGTGGACGGGGGTGGCGCCCCGGCAGGTGTTGCAGGGGGTGTCGGGTTCCGGCTGGAGGTGCTCGCGGGCGTGCACGACCTGCCCGCCGAGGACGAAGACCCGGAACTGGTGGCGCAGTCCGTCGGCGGTGAGGTTGCCCGCGTCGCGGGAGAGCATCCAGTCGGTGCCGTGCTCGGCGTAGTAGGCGGTGGCGTACTCCAGCAGGTCGGGGGTGGTGACGTGGAAGGTGTCGTCGCCTCCGGTCCCGACGACGGGCCGGGCCCAGGTGTCTCCGCCGAGCCGGTCGAACACGTCCGCCGCCTCCCAGAGGGAGGGCCGGGACAGGACCACGGTCTCCATCTGGGCGATGCCGTCCCGGTGGAAGCGGGCGACGGTGAGGTTCTTCTCCGTCGCCGTCCGCCAGGCCTCGGCTCCGGTGCCCAGCGTCACCACGTCGTGGGCCCGAAGGAGTTCCTGGAAGGCGGCGAGGTCCCGCCTGCGGTGCGGGGGGATCTCGTAGAGCAGGACGACGTCGGGGACGAAGTCCAGCCGCTCCTCGGGGACCTGGAGCCGTAACCGGCCCCCGTCGCGGACGCCGCGGCCACGGCCGCCGGTCGCGAAGTGCCGGGAGTCGACCCGGACGGGCGGCGCGCCGGTGAGCAGTTCCACCGCGTCGGCGAGGTACTCCCGGCAGCCTTCGGAGGAGGTGGGATCGGCGATCAGGGCGATGCTCGGTCGGGACACAGCGGCCTCCAGTGATGTCGACGCGCGCTCGCGCCGCGGGTGCCCTCGTGCGCGCGGTGCGAGCGGTGTCACGGATGGTGCCTGTCGCGCGGGCGGTCCTCGCGCCGGTCGCCCTGGGAGCCACGCCGGTGTGCGGGAGCCGAACCGGGGGGCCGGGCGGACGCCCGGCCGGGACCACGGGAATGTCGCCCCGCCGGATCCGCGTGCAGGGCTGGCCGACCACTGTAAGCACCGGGCGAGGCGCCGTGCCAGGGCGCACACGCGCCGTCCTCCTGCCCCTCGCCCTGCGCCGTCCGACCCCGGTCGTGCGCCCTGCCGCGGCCGCCCGTGACCTGCCGTCTCAGCCGTCCCAGGACCAGTCCGCGACCTCGGGGAGGTCGGTGCCGTGGACCCGGATCCAGTCATGGTGGCGCAGTCGCGCGTCCTCCATCCGCTGCCGTACGGCCGCCGCGCGCACCGCGAGTCCGGGGACCCGGTCGATGACGTCCATGACGAGCCGGTAGCGGTCGAGGTCGTTGCGGACGACCATGTCGAACGGCGTGGTCGTGGTGCCGATCTCCCGGTAGCCGCGCACATGCAGGTTGCCGTGTCCGGCCCGGCTGTAGGCGAGCCGGTGGATCAGCCACGGGTAGCCGTGGTAGGCGAAGATCACCGGTTTGTCGGTGGTGAACAGTCCGTCGTACTCGAAGTCGCTCATGCCGTGCGGGTGTTCGTCGCCCGGCATGAGGCGGGCGATGTCGACGACGTTGACGACCCGGACCGCGAGTTCGGGCAGGTTGCGGCGGAGCAACTGGGCGGCGGCCAGCACCTCCTGGGTCGGGACGTCGCCCGCGCAGGCGAGGACCACGTCGGGTTCCCGGCTGCCGTTCTCGGTGCCGGCCCAGTCCCAGATCCCGGCGCCGCGCGCGCAGTGGACCCGGGCCGCGTCCATGGACAGCCAGTCGAAGCAGGGCTGTTTGCCCGCGACGATGACGTTGACGTAGTCGCGGCTGCGCAGGGCGTGGTCCGCGACCGACAGCAGCGTGTTGGCGTCCGGCGGCAGATACACCCGTACGGCTTCCGGGCTCTTGTTGAGGATGTGGTCGACGAAACCGGGGTCCTGGTGGGAGAAGCCGTTGTGGTCCTGCCGCCAGACGTGCGAGGTGAGGAGGTAGGTGAGGGAGGCGATGGAGGCGCGCCAGGGCAGTCGCCGGGTCACCCGCAGCCATTTGATGTGCTGGTTGACCATGGAGTCGACGATGTGCACGAACGCCTCGTAGCAGGAGAACAGACCGTGACGGCCTGTCAGGAGGTAGCCCTCCAGCCAGCCCTGGCAGGTGTGTTCGGAGAGGATCTCCATCACCCGGCCGTGCCGGTCGAGGTGTTCGTCGACCTGGAGGGTCTGCGCCTGCCAGGCCTTGCCGCTCGCGCCGTAGACGGCCTGGAGGCGGTTGGAGGCGGTCTCGTCGGGGCCGACCAGCCGGAAGTCCCGGCGCTCGGCGGTGGATCGCATGAGGTGTTCGAGCAACTGGCCCAGGACGCGGGTGGGTTCGTGCAGGGTCGTGCCGGGCTTGTCGACCGGGACGGCGTACGAGTCGAGGGCGGGCAGGGGGAGTTCGCGCAGCAGGAGTCCGCCGTTGGCGTGCGGGGTGGCGCCGAGGCGGCGGGTGCCGTCGGGGACGCAGGCGAGGACGTCGAGGCGGGGTGCGCCATGGGCGTCGAAGAGTTCCTCGGGCCGGTAGGAGCGCAGCCATGCCTCCAGCTGGCGCAGGTGGTCGGGGTTGTCCCGGACGGCGGACAGCGGGACCTGGTGGGCGCGCCAGGTGCCCTCCACGGGCAGCCGGTCGACATGGGCGGGCCCGGTCCAGCCCTTCGGGGTGCGCAGCACGATGACGGGCCAGCGCGGCCGCTCCCCCGCGCCCTCCACCCGGGCGGCGCGTTGCAGGGCGGCGATGCGGTCCAGGGCGGTGTCCATGGCCTGCGCCATCGCGCGGTGGACGGCGTACGGCTCGTCGCCGGTGACGTGGATGGGGTCGTGGCCGTAGCCGCGCAGCAGGTCGTCGAGTTCCGGCTCGGGGATACGGGCCAGCACGGTCGGGTTGGCGATCTTGTAGCCGTTGAGGTGGAGGATGGGCAGGACCGCGCCGTCGTGGACGGGGTCCAGGAACTTGTTGGAGTGCCAGGAGGCGGCCAGCGGCCCGGTCTCCGCCTCGCCGTCGCCGATGACACAGGCCACCAGCAGGTCGGGGTTGTCGAGCGCGGCGCCGTAGGCGTGGGAGAGGGAGTAGCCGAGTTCGCCGCCCTCGTGGATCGAGCCCGGCGTCTCGGGGGCGACATGGCTGGGGATGCCGCCGGGGAAGGAGAACTGCCGGAACAGCCGGGCCATGCCGGGCGCGTCCCGGGTGACGTCGGGGTAGGTCTCGGTGTACGACCCCTCCAGCCAGGAGTTGGCGACCACCGCCGGGCCGCCGTGCCCGGGGCCCCACACGCACAGGGCGTTCAGATCACGGTTGCGGATCACCCGGTTGAGGTGGGTGTACACGAGGTTGAGGCCAGGTGAGGTGCCCCAGTGACCCAGCAGCCTCGGCTTGACGTGCTCGGGGCGCAGCGGCTCGGTGAGCAGCGGATTGGCCATGAGGTAGATCTGGCCGACGGACAGGTAGTTCGCGGCGCGCCAGTGGGCGTGCAGTGTCCTGAGCTCGTCGTCGGATAGCCGGGCGGACGACTGCTGCGGTTCGACGGGCATCACGGGTTCCCTTCCGGATCGGGGTCGCGCACAGGTGCGTGCCGGTCCGTACCTCCCCACTCTCTCCGGTCCACCGGGCGCCCGACAGGGCCGACCGGCCCATACGGCCGAGCGGATGCGTCCTTAAGGGGCGGGGGGTGCCCGGGGGGAGCGTGATTCCGGGGCGGGTGCTTCTAGGGAGCGGTCCGGCCCGTGTCGAGATCGGCGATGTGCCGCACGTTGCGGCGGTCCTCGGCGTCCGGGCTGGGTTCCGCGCCGAACCAGGCGTCCAGGATCTCCTTGAGCAGCGGCTCGGAGGTCAGGCGCAGGCTGAGCGCGAGGACGTTCGCGTCGTTCCAGCGGCGGGCGCCGTCGGCGGTGTAGGCGTCGGCGCACAGGGCGGCCCGCACCCCGGGCACCTTGTTCGCGGCGATCGACGCGCCCGTGCCGGTCCAGCAGCACACCACGGCCTGTTCCGAGATCCCGGCGGAGACGTCCCGCGCCGCCGCCTCCGAACACACCGCCCACTGGGGGTCGTCGCCGGGGCGCAGCGCGCCGTGGGTCACGACGTCGTGCCCGCGGCCGCGCAGCTCCGAGACGAGGGCGCGGGCGACGGCTTCGTCCATGTCCGAGGAGACGGAGATCCGCATGCCCGGGAGCCTACTGAGCGGACGCCCGTCCTGTCGCCCCCGGGAGCCGGGTGAAGTGGGGGCACCGGGTGATGTCCGCGTGCTCACAGCCGAGCGCGCACCGCACGAGGGCCGGGAGGCCCGCGCGGCGTCGATCCGGGCCCGCAGCACCTCGGCCTGGGCCGCAGCACCTGGGCCCGCCCGGCGGCACCGGCCGGATCGACGACCGGGGCCCGTACGGCGTCCAGGGACAGCCCCGCCTGTATCGGCGCCGATGGTCGGGCAGGTCCGCGGAGGTGCCCGCGCCGGGCGGCCGGTCGGCCGCGTCGAGCGACCTGCTCGGCGCGGGCCACGGAACGACCATCGTGGACGTCCGCCGCCGACCGGCTCTTCCTGGCCCTGCCGATGTTCGTGGCCGCGGCGACAGCGCCGCACCGGCCCCACCAGGCGGCAGGCACTGCCCGCCGGGGCCTCACATTTCGGACAGCTGTCTCGTTCTGCCGCGCAGACTCCGGCCGTCCTCAGAACCTCGCATCTGGTCATTCATGCGAATCGCCGGGCGTCGCGCTTGTCATCACCGTTGCAGACGGCCCGCCGGCCCCCACGATGTGGCTGACAGCGGGGACCACCACGGCTGTCGCCCAGATGGGGTGAGCGCGGACGGGTTCGGGGTTCGCGGACTGCGGTCGCTCACCCCGCTCCGGCGCATGCCTCCGCCTCTGCCAGGTACCGCGCCACCGGGCCCAGGGTCAGCATTCCGCTGGCGGCGCCGGCGTGTTCTGCACAGGCATCACGCAGGGCAGCCGCAGAGTGTGCGGCGATTCCGTGCTCGCCGAGGCGTACGGCGGCGCGGGCGGTCAGGCACCACATGGCCTCCTGCATGTGGTCACGCGGTGGTCCGGGCACCGCAGCGAGAGCGGTACGGGCCTCAGCGCCCCGGTCCTGGGCGAGCAGCACGAGGGGTCGCGTCCAGGGACTGTACGGGCCCCGGTCGAGGTGCGGGTCGGTGGGCGCCGGCCGGTCGTGCAGCAGGCGCAGTCCCAGTAGGGCGAGCGGGAACAGGCCGCGGTGCAGCCCCGGCATTCCGGCCGTCCGGAGGGCGTCCTCGGCATGGCGGTAGTGCGCTGCTGCCGTGGCGGCGGTCGGTCCGCCAGGTTCGGCGCTGCGGGCGGCTGTGGCCCGGGCCCTGAACCACCCGGTGAGGACGGGGACGAGGGGCGCCTCGGTGGTGGCGGCGAGCTGGTCGGCTGCATGGGCGTGCGAGGTCGCGGCGTCGAGGTCGCCGAGGGCCGAGGCGGATTGCAGGCGGACGAGTCGGCCGAGCAGGGCGAAGTTCGGCAGCTCGTGCCGGGTGGCCAGGTCGAGGATCTCGGCGCCGGTCCTGTCCCGTGCCGCTGCGAGCCCGGGGCGGGTGAAGGACTGCAGGAACACCCCGTTGAGGGCGAAGGCGAGCAGGGCGGGATCGGCCAGGTGCCGTGCCGACTCTTCTGCCTGTCGCGCCGCCTGCTGCGCGTGCTTCAGCTCGGTCCCGGACAGATCGGCGCTGCGGCTCTCGACGGCGACCGTGGCCAGCAGGCGGGCGCGCAGGTCGGCGGGGCCGTCTGGGCCGAGCCCGGTGAGCGTGCGCTCGGCAGCCGCGATGACGGCGCGGGACTGCTCGGGGTTGTCGGCACGGCTCCAGAGGGCGGGCACGTCGTAGGCGCCGATGGTCCGGGCGGTCAGGGAGAGGTCTCCCGTGCGTTCCGCCGCATGGATGGCGGCGAGGCGGTCGCGTCGGGAGTGGACGAGGGCGTCGCCACCCGCCAGCGCGAGGGTGCGGGCCAGATCCATGGTGGTGCGCGGGCCGAGCCGGGCACCCTGGCCGGTCCACGCGGTACGTGCTCCTTCTGGGGGCGCCGACCCGTTGAGGATGTCCGTCTCCAGGCGCTGAAGGCCGGCACCGGGGTCGAGTCCGAGTTGGTCAACGAGCATCGCGCGGGCGCGGCGGAGGGTGGCCAGTGCGTCCGCCTGGCGGCCTGCGCGGTACAGCGCGCGGGCAAGCAGCTCCCAGGCCGGCTCGCG
Source organism: Streptomyces sp. NPDC005811 (assembly GCF_040630405.1). Classification (NCBI taxonomy): domain Bacteria; kingdom Bacillati; phylum Actinomycetota; class Actinomycetes; order Kitasatosporales; family Streptomycetaceae; genus Streptomyces; species Streptomyces sp. NPDC005811. The sequence goes on along the minus strand of NZ_JBEXXK010000073.1, from coordinate 29,811 downwards.
CCATGGGTGTTCGGCGACATGGGCACCCAGCTCGGCGACGAGGTCGGCCCCTTCCCCGGAATCGAGGAGGATGCGGGCGCGCAGTTCCACCCCCTCCAACCTCAATTCCTCCAGTCGGGTCCGCTCGCGCCGCGCCCATGCGGAGCCGGTCACATCGGCGTAGGCGGGTCCGCGCCAGGTCGCGAGTGCTGCGCTGAGGTCGGTCACCGCGTCGGGGTTGCGGCGAGCTCGGGCCAGGGTGTCCTGGAACCGATGGACGTCCACGTCGTCGCGCGGCAGGCGCAGCGCGTAGCCGGGTCCTTCGGTGACGATGACGCGCGGCGGAGTGCGGGGCGGCCGGTCGGGTTCGAGGGCGCGGCGCAGCGCGGCGACGAACGTACGCAGAGCACCCACGGCGCGGGCCGGCGGATCGGTCCACAGGTCATCGACAAGGGTGTCGGTGGTGACCATCCGTGCCTCGGCGGCGACGAGCCGGGCGAGTACCTCACGATGGCGGGGTCCGCCCAGGTCAACCGGGCTGCCGTCGTCGCGGAGGGCTCGCACCGCACCGAGCACGTCGATTCGCATGCCCCCATCCTCCGTGCCAGGGGCCGGCTGCGCCCAACCGTACTGATCGGCTGCTGATCGCCGTCGCCCAAGCTGATCCGGCCAAGTCCCCGACCCGAAAGGGTGGTCCCGCATGACGTTCACCGTTCCCGGCTTCGATCACGTCCGCCTGCCCGGTGCGGACGGTGTGGAGCTGGCTGCAGCTGTCGGCGGCAGCGGCAGCCCGGTCGTGCTGTTGCACGGTTTTCCCCAGACCCACCTGATGTGGCGACACGTCGCCGAGCGGCTCGGCGACGAGCACACGGTGATCTGTCCCGACCTGCGGGGTTACGGCGCCAGCGACAAGCCGGCGGCCACCGACCCCGATGTGTATGCCAAGCGCACCATGGCCGCCGATGTCGTGACCCTGGCGGCGGCGCTCGGCCATGAGCGCTTTGCCCTCGTCGGCCACGACCGAGGCGCGCTGGTCGCCTTCCGGGCGGGGTTGGACCACCCTGAGACCATCGCGCACTTGGGCATCCTCGACATCGTGCCGACGCTCGACATGTGGAACGTCCTGCATGGCGCCTCGGCGGCGGTCGGCTACCACCTCTTCCTGATGGCGCAGCCGCCGGGCCTGCCGGAGGCGATGATCGCAGGCAGTGCGGACGCGTTCTTCGGCTCGTTCCTCGACGCCTGGACCAACGACCCGGCCGCCATGCCCGAGGATGTGCGTGCCGAATACCTGCGCGCGAGCGCCGCGGCGGTGACGTCGATCGTCGCGGACTACCGGGCCTCGGCGGACATCGACGTCATGCACGACCAGGCGGACCTGGACGCCGGGTCGCAACTGGCCATGCCCGTGACGGTCGTCCAGCAGGATTGGGGCGCGCAGCTGGGCTACGACGCTGCCGGGGTGTGGAAGGCATGGGCGCCGGACCTGGACCACCGGCTGACCCGCGCCGGGCACTTCATGGCCGAAGAGGCACCCGACGAGATCACGGCGGCGATCCAGGGCCTGCTGGCCCGCTGAGCCTCCTGCTCCCGACTCGTCGGCTGGGCCACGTCGGTCGGCCATCGCGGACGCTTCTGCCTCGGTCGCCCGGTCCCAGGGGACGCCGAGGAACCACAACAGCCGGTACCAGCGCAGCAGGTCGTACGCGTAACTCTTGGCGGTCAGCGGCCGGTTGTCGTCCAGGATCAGGCCGCGGAGGTACGGAACGACGGGGGCGACGGCGGACCCGTCAGCGTCGAGAACGATGTCCGGATCGTGACCTTCGCGAACGGCACCGGGGTGCACGAGCTCATCGTCGACATCGACGACGACGCCCGGCGTGCGAGAGCGCCAACTGGCCTGCTCCACCGACACGTTCATGGCCACCGGCCGCCTCGCCCACGATGAGCAGGTACCGCCCGCACCACGCGGACGCATCCCCAAGGACGCCACCCTCAAGGAACGCATGACCCGCAAGCTGCGGACCAAGCCCGGCAAGGCCGCCCACAGTCGCCGCAAGGCCACCGTCGACCCGTCTTCGGCCAGATCATGACCTGCCGCGACGGCCGCCGACTCCTCCTCCGGGGCGAGGACGGCGCCCGCGGCGAGTGGCAACTGCCGGCCGCCTGCCACAACCTCCGCAAGATCTTCCGACACGCGGGAACCGCCGGACTCGCCACCTTGACCGGCTGATCAGCCAGCCACCCTGGCACTCGCCATGGGTCAGGGTGCCTGGCTGAACACCTGCCGGGCAGACACACCACCCGGGCCCGCATGACCCGTCCGGCGGCAGCCACCGCGTCCCGCCCCGGAGCGAGATCACTTCCCGCCGCTCCCCCAGGAACCCCGGGTCAGTCCCACCGGATTGGTGGGCGGGACGACTCCCGAGTCCAGGACGGTGCGGGCCAGGGGGGTGAGCAGTTCGGCGAGGCGGGTGGTGGGCCCGGCGCCCAGGGCGTCCCAGGGCTGGGCCGCCGCGGCGTCCGTGGCTGCCTCGATCTCGTCGCGGGCGGTCACCCCCTCCTTGGTGAGGTGCCCGTCCTCGTCGAGCCAGCCGCGCGCACGCAACCGGGCCCGCGCCGCCCGCCACGATTCCGGGTCCCACTTGCGGGTCGGCCGCTGCGCCTCCTCGTCCGACTCGCCCGCCACGCACTTCAGCACCATCGCCTCGACCGGCCCCACACCCCGCCCGACGAGGACGGCGACATGGCCGTCGCCGCGGTGTTCGCGCAGGGTGGTCAGCGCCTGCCAGAGTCTGATGTGCGGCTCGGCCGGGCGGGCGAGCGCCTGGTTGGCGGCGCCGAGCACCCGCCCCGCCGTGTCCGCCGCCTCGGCCGCCGCCCAGGCCAGGTCGGCCGCCTCGGCCATCTCCGCGGAGGCGACGGTCTCCGGGCCGTAGACGTCGGTCATGGCGGCCCCGACGGCACGCGCGCGTGCCGCGAGCACGTCCGCCGGGTCGGCGTACTCCCACGCGTCCGGCAGGGCGCGGCCGACCCGGTCGGGGTGGAAGACGTAGAAGCAGCTGGTGACCACCGAAGCGGGGGCGGGGCCGAGCGGGGCCGCGCGCAGGGCGAAGTAGCCCATCCAGAAGCCGCGCAGGCCGAGGTCGTCGGCGGCCCGGCGGACCTCGGGGGTGAAGTAGACCAGGCCGTGGACCGGTTCGAACCGCTCCCACAGGCTGCGTGCGACGGTGTCCCCCACGATGGTCCTTCCCGTTCGTCGTCGGCGAATGCCGGTAGGCAGCATCCATCATGACAGCGGTCATAACAACCCCGCGGGGGCATTGTCGGTGGCCGCGCCTAACCTGCCTCCATGACCGAGACGATCATCGACGACCGCCGCTTCCCGCCCGCCCTGGCCGAGGTGGCCACGGTGGACTTCCCCTACGACGACGGCGACGGCTTCGACTTCGAGCCGTACGACGCCTTCGACTCCGCCGAGGAGACCACCGACTGGATCCGCGACTGGACCGGCAACCAGGAACTCGACGGTGCCGTCTACCGGGTCTTCGGCCAGGACGGTACGGGCGGGCTCGCCGCCCTGTGGTGCGTGCGCCCGGGGCTGCCGCTCACCGAACAGCCGGTGGTGTTCCTCGGCTCGGAGGGCGAGGTCGGGGTGGTGGCGGGGAACCTGTCGGACTTCCTGTGGGTCCTCGCCGACGGCTTCGGCCCGATGGAGGCCGCGTTGTATCCGGACCGCGACGTCCGCCCCCAGCCGGAACTCGCCGAGCTGGCCGCGCGGCACGCCACCACCCCGCGCCGTCCCGCGCACACGGTCATCGAGGAGGCGAAGGCCGAGTTCCCGACGTTCGAGGACGATCTGTTCGCCCTGTGCCGCTGAGGCCGGCCGTCGGGGCCAGGAACGCCGAGACGGTCCCGGCGAACCGCGCGGAGTCGTCCAGCCAGGGGTAGTGCCCCGCTCCCCGCTGGACGACGAGGGCCGCGTCCGGGAACAGTCGGGCGCACTCCGCGACCGCGCGGGGCGGGCTGTTGACGTCGAACTCTCCGGCGAGCAGCAGGACGGGAGCGCGGAGGGCGGCCAACGCGGCACGGGTGGCCGCGGGGGTGAAGGCCCCCTCGGCCCCGAAGCGGGCGGCGATCCGCTCGTCGGCCGGGCGCGACCGCGCATGATGCTGCCGGGCGGCCTCGTCCCAACGGCCGTGGAAGAAGGGGGCGATCGCATCCCCGTCCGCCTCCCCGTCCCCGTCCGCGTCCCCGGCCACGCGCCCGCCCCGGGTGATCGCCTCCAGGGCGGCATACGCCCGCGGGAACCACGGCTCGTCCTTCCTGAGCCGCGCCGTCTCACGCCGTGTCGCGCCGGTGATCTCGATACCGACGGCCCGGGTCCCGGGGGTGACGAGCGCGAGTCTCCCGACGCGCTCGGGATGCCGGGCCGCGTACTGCGTCACGATGTTCGCCCCGGCGGAGTGGCCGAGGAGGTCGATCCGGGGCAGTCCGAGATGCGCGCGCAGGGCCTCGACGTCGTCGACGAGCCGGTCGCAGCGGTACGAGGAGGTGTCCTCGGGGATGGCGGACCGCCCGGTGCCGCGCAGGTCCAGGACGATCAGCCGGTGATCCGCGGACAGGCCGCCGAGATCTCCGAGGTAGGCGGGGTCCGTGGGACCGCCGGGGACACAGACCAGAGGGGTTCCGGTGCCCGTCTCTCGGTAGGCGAGCCGGGTGCCGTCAGGGGCGCAGAAAGTGGGCATGCGCTGGATCCTGACAGGCATAACCCCGTTATACAACCTGGTTATGGCGATCGAGAGCGAGCTGATCAGGGTGTATAACCGGGTTGTGGCAGGCGAGGAGAGCACGGGCGGCGCGCCCGAGACACTGACCGAAGAGCAGGCCGAGCGCATGCTGACGGAGATCAACGAGGTCATCCGCGCGGGCGAGGAGATGCGTGCGCTGCGCGCCGAGATGATCCAGGTGTTCGCCGGGCTCGGATGGACGCAGGACACCATCGCCCGGCTCGCCGGGATGAGTCAGCCGGCCGTGTCCAAGCAGATGACGAAACACCGGGACGACCCGCCGCCCCCACCGACGCTCACCCTGGACCAGCCCGACGCCCCCTGGCTCGAAGGACGTCTGTGGGGCCTGGCCGAGGAGATCTCCGAACTCCTCGACGGCACGGCCCACTGCACGCGGCACCTCGACGCCCTCGGCCGGGGCAGGAAGCGCTTCACCCCGCAGACCGTCGACGCGCTGCGACGCCTCGTCGAGGCCGACCTGAGGGTGAGCGCCACGGAACTGCCCGCCGGGTTCCGGGCCGCGTACGACGTGATCAGCCGCGGACTCGACCTGCCCGCACGGAGCGAACCTCCCGCCACCTCGGCTTCGGTGCGCCGCGCCCTGGCCAGGCGGCTCCAGAGGGACCGGCTGCGGGCCGACTGATCCGCGCACCCCTTCCGCGCACGGTTCGCCCGCCCCTCCCGCGCACGGTTGTGGACGGGTTCCGCGGGGCTGACCTAGGGTGCGACATGGCAAGCGCTTTCTAGGCATGCCCATGCCAGAGCACCGCTCCATCGGCTCCCGCACCAGCACCCCGCCGTCCGCCGCACCGCACCGCACGGAAGGGAAACGCGTCTCGTGTCGCACTCCGCCCCGAAGGACTCGCCGGACTCGCCGGACTCAACGCGCCCGTGGCCCTTGACCCGTAAGTCGTTCCTGCGCGGCATGGCCGCCGCCGGTGCCACCCCCTTGCTCCCCGCCGCGCTTACGGCGTCCCGTGCCGAGGCCGCGCCGGGCCGCCCGGACTTCGCACTCGTCCGGGACGGCATCGCGGCGGCCCTGTACGTGGACGCGGCCGACGACCCGGCGGTCCTGCGTGTCGCCGGTGACCTCCAGGCGGACGTGGAGCGGGTGACCGGGGTCCGGCCGGAACTGCGGGACACCCTGCCGGACCGCGCCACGGCCCTCGTCCTGATCGGCACGCTGGGTGCCAGCCCGCTGATCGACCGGCTCGTGGCGCGGGGACTGCTGGACGTCTCCCGGGTGCGGGGCCGCTGGGAGGCCTCGGTCACCCAGGTGGTCGACCGGCCGGCGCCCGGCGTGGACCGCGCCCTGGTGATCGCGGGCAGCGACCGGCGCGGCACGGTCTACGGCGTGTACGACACCTCGGAGCGCATCGGTGTCACGCCCTGGTACTGGTGGGCGGACGTACCGGTCGAGCGGCGGGACGGCGTGACCGTGCCCGCCGGGCCGTTCGAACGGCCGGAGCCCTCCGTCCGCTACCGGGGTGTCTTCATCAACGACGAGCAGAACCTGACCACCTGGTCGCACCGGACCCAGGAGCCGGACAAGAACATCGGCCCCGAGACGTACCGGCGGATCTTCGAGCTGCTGCTGCGCCTGAAGGCCAACTACCTGTGGCCGGCGATGCATCCGTACTCCGACTTCTTCAACAGGTACCGGGAGAACCCCGAACTCGCCGACCGATACGGCATCGTGGTCGGTTCCAGCCACCCGGAGGCGCTGCTGCGCAACGGGGTCCACGAGTGGGCGCCCTGGGCGGAGGAGCACCGGGCGGCGGACGGGAGCCTGCCGGTCTACGACTACACGGTGAACCCGGCCGTCATCTCCGACTACTGGAGGGCCAGGGCCCGGGAGAACGCGGCCTACGAGAGCAGTTGGACGATCGGGATGCGCGGGCTGCACGACACCGCGCTGGAGACGAGGAACGCCACGACGATCCCGGAGAAGGTCGCGGTGATGAACGCCATCGTCGCCGACCAGCGCCGGATCCTCGCGGAGGAGGTCGGCGCGGCGGCCGAGCCGCAGATCTTCATCCCCTACAAGGAGGTCCTGGACCTGTACAACGCGGGTGTCGAGGTCCCCGACGACGTGACGCTGATCTGGCCGGACGACAACCACGGCAACATGCGCCAGCTCCCGGACGACACGGAACGCGCCCGCGCCGGCGGCAACGGGATCTACTACCACCTCTCCTACTGGGGCCGCCCGCGCAGCTATCTGTGGCTGGACACCACACAACTCGCCAAGATCTGGCAGGAGTTGCGGCGGGTGTACGAGCACGGCGCGGACCGGATGTGGATCTTCAACGTCGGGGACGTCAAGTCGATCGAGACCGGGCTGTCGTTCTGCATGGACCTGGCCTGGGACGTGGACCGCCGGGGCGCCGAGGACGTCGAGGACTTCCTGGTGGAGTGGTACGGACGGCTGTTCGGACGGCGTCACGCGCTGGAGATGGCGGCGATCCGCGACGAGTACTACCGGCTGGCGGCCGAGCGCAGACCGGAGTTCATCGACCGGAACGTCTTCTCGGTCGTCCACCACGGGGACGAGGCGGGACGCCGGACGGCCGCGTACGAACGACTGCTGGAGCGGGTCCGGGCGGTCGGCGCCGGGCTGCCGGACACCGTCCGGGACGCCTACTACGAGCTGCTCGAATATCCGGTGCACGGCGCCTACTTGATGAATCTCAAGTACTACTGGGCGGACCGCAACGCCCTCGCGGTGCGCCAGGGCCGGGGCGCCGGGACCAACCGCCTCGCGGATCTCGCCGAGGCCGCGCACACGGCGGAGGCGGCGCTCACGGCGCGCTACAACTCCCAGGTGGCGGGCGGGAAATGGGACGGCTACATCAATCCCTATCCCTCCCAGATCCCCAAGGCCCCGGGGCGTCCGGCCGTCACCCGGGTGGCCCGGCAGGAGACGTCCGGGCTCGGTGTGGCCGCCGAGGGGAACGAGACCGGCACGGCCCGTCCGCTCTCCTTCTCCTCCTTGACCCGCGGCCGGCGGTTCGTGGACGTCTTCAACACCGGTTTCCTGCCGTTGACCTGGGCCGCCGAGGCCGACCGTCCCTGGGTGGGACTCAGTGCGAACGGCGGCTCGCTCACCGAGCAGACCCGGGTGTGGGTGGACGTCGACTGGTCGCTGGTCCCCGAGGGCACCCTCGACGCCGTGATCGTTGTCACCGGTGCCGGCGGGCGGTTCGAGGTGCCGTTGCGGGTGGTCAACGGCGGGGAGCGGGCCCGGCGCAGGGCGCGCGGGTTCATGGAGGCCGACGGCTGGGTCTCGATCGACGCGGTGCACACCGAGCGGCGGGTGGCGCGGGGCGGGGCCCGCTGGCGGACCGTGCGCGGTCTGGGACGTCGTACGGGCGCGGTGGAGGCGGTGCCGTCCACCGCGGCCCCGGTCACCGGGGAGCACTCCGTCCGGGCTCCGGAGCTGCGGTACCGGGTGCGTTTCACGAGCACGGGCGTCTTCCCGGTCACGGTGTTCCGGCTGCCCTCGCTGGACGAGCGGGGTGCGCGACGGCTGGCGGTCGGGCTCGACGACGGGCCGGTGACCGTGCTGACGGGGCAGAACATCGCCACCGGCAACCGCGGGGACGCCTGGGCGCGCAATGTCGAGGAGGGGGTGGAGAAGCTGACCGCCACGGTGACGGTCGCCGAGCCCGGCGAGCATGTCCTGCGGATCTTCATGGTCGATCCGGGGATCGCCGTGGACCAGATCGTCATCGACACGGGCGGGGTGCCGGCCGCCGCGTATCTGGCGCCGCAGGAGAGCTACCACCCGGTGTTCAACCCCGAGCCGGACACGGCGGCGGGCCCGGCGGCCCCCGACCTGTAGCGGGTCCCGGCCCTCAGGCCGCGCCCCGCAGCACCCGGGACAGCCCCAGCGCCGCCGTCCGTACGGCCGGGGCGAGCCGGGCGGGGCTGAAACGGGAGCGGGGCACGGCCACCGAGAGGGCGGCGACCGTGGTGCCGCCGGAGAAGACGGGGGCCGCGATACAGCTCACACCGAGCGCGGCCTCCTGTTCCTCGTAGGCCAGTCCGGAGACCTGGATCTTCTCCAGCGCCAGACGCAGCCCGTCCGGATCGGTGAGGGAGTACGGGGTGAGGCTCGGCAGCGGCCGCGACAGCACCTCGTCCACCAGGTCGGCGCCGGAGAACGCGAGGAGGGCCTTGCCGACGCCGGTGCAGTTCAGCGGGAGGCTGCCGCCGATGCGGGAGGGCAGGCGCAGGGCCTCGTGGCCGTGGATCCGCTCCAGGTAGACGACGTCCATGCCCTCGCGCACCCCGAGGTGGACGGTCTCCCGGGTGGCCTCGAACAGATCCTGGAGGAAGGGCAGGGCCGCCTCGCGCAGATCGAGGCGGTGCGGCACCAGCGAGCCCAGCTCGAACAGCTTGGTGCCGAGCCGGTACCGCGCTCCGGTGCGTTCCAGCCAGCCGAGCCGGACGAGGTCGGCGGCCAGCCGGTGGACGGTGGGCTTGGGCAGCCCGGTGCTCTCCGATATTTCCGTCAGACGGAACGCACCGCCGCCGGGGCCGAAGCTCTCCAGGATGATCGTCGCCTTGTCCAGCATGCCGCCGGTCTCGTTGTTCCGTTTCACGGAACGAAGTTTGTGCTGTCACCGGGTCCGATGTCTATATCGGTGCCGTCAGCCCCTTCTCCCGTCCCGGAGGCAACCGTGATGACCGTGCTCGATCCACCGGCCGTGGTCGAGGCCGCCGACCGGCTCGCTGTGGCCGCCCGTACCGGTGTCGCCTGCCCGCCCGTACGGGAGCTGTTCGACGACGGCGGCGATCTGGAGACCGCGTACGCCGTGCAGCAGCTGAACGTGCGGCGCGGCCTGGACGCCGGCCGCCGGATCGTCGGCCGGAAGATCGGCCTGACCTCCGTGGCCGTACAGCGCCAGCTCGGTGTGGACCGGCCGGACTTCGGCGCGCTGTTCGCGGACATGGCCGTACCGGACGGCGGGGAGGTGCCGGTGGGCCGGCTGCTCCAGCCGAAGGTGGAGGCCGAGGTCGCGCTGGTGCTCGGGCGGGACCTGCCGGAGCGGGAGTGCACGGTCGTGGACGTGCTGCGGGCGGTGGACTTCGCGCTGCCGGCGCTGGAGATCGTCGACAGCCGGGTACGGGGGTGGGACATCTCGCTGGTCGACACGGTCGCAGACAACGCCTCCTGCGGGCTGTACGTCCTCGGCGCCACGCCCGTACCGCTGACCGCCGTCGATCTGCGGACCGTGTCGATGACCATGGCGCGCGACGGCGAGCCGGTCTCCCGGGGCACGGGCGCCGACTGTCTCGGCAGCCCGCTGAACGCGGCGGTGTGGCTGGCCTCGGCGCTGGCCGAGCGGGGCGATCCGCTGCGGGCGGGCGACCTCGTGCTGACCGGTGCGCTGGGCCCGATGGCTCCCGCGGCGCCGGGCGACAGCTTCGAGGCCACCGTCTCCGGCCTGGGCTCCGTGCGGGTGGGATTCACCAAGGAAGGAGAACAGCGGTGAGCACCAAGGTCGCCGTCATCGGGTCCGGCAACATCGGCACCGACCTCATGATCAAGGTCCTGCGGCTGTCGGACACCCTGGAGATCGCGGCGATGGCCGGGATCGACCCGGACTCCGACGGTCTGGCCCGGGCCCGCCGCCTGAAAGTGGCCACGACGCATGAGGGCGTCGAGGGGCTGATCGCGCTCGACGAGTTCGCCGATGTCGAGATCGTCTTCGACGCGACCTCCGCCGGCGCCCACCGCCACCACGACGCGGTGCTGCGCCCCCTCGGCCGCACCCTGGTCGACCTCACCCCGGCCGCCCTCGGTCCGTTCGTGGTGCCGCCGGTGAACGGCGAGGTCCATCTCGGCGCCCCGAACGTCAACATGGTGACCTGCGGCGGCCAGGCGACCATCCCGGTCGTCGCCGCGATCGGCGCCGTCGCGCCGGTCCACTACGGCGAGATCGTCGCCTCCCTCGCCTCGCGCTCCGCCGGGCCGGGCACCCGCGCCAACATCGACGAGTTCACCGAGACCACGTCCGCGGCCCTCGAGAAGGTGGGCGGTGCGGCCCGCGGCAAGGCGATCATCGTCCTCAACCCGGCCGAACCGCCGCTGATCATGCGGGACACCGTGCACTGTCTGGTCGCGGACTGCGCCACCGAGGCCGTCACGGCGTCCGTGGCGGAGATGGTCGGCCGCGTCCAGGAGTACGTGCCCGGCTACCGGCTCAAGCAGAAGGTGCAGTTCGCGCGCGTCCCCGCCGACGACCCGCTGCACGCCCTCACCGCCCCCGGCACCGGCGAGGCCCTCAGGGTCTCGGTGTTCCTGGAGGTCGAGGGCGCCGCCCACTACCTGCCGTCCTACGCCGGGAACCTCGACATCATGACCTCGGCCGCCCTGCGCACCGCGGAGCGCATGGCCGCCCACCGCGCCACGGAGGTGGCAGCCCGATGACCCGCCTGTACGTCCAGGACGTCACCCTCAGGGACGGCATGCACGCCGTCCGGCACCGCTACACCGTCACCCAGGCCCGTGCCGTCGCCGCCGCCCTGGACACGGCCGGCGTGGCCGCCATCGAGATCGCCCACGGCGACGGACTGGCCGGCTCCGGCATCACCTACGGCGTCGGCGCCCACACCGACTGGGAGTGGATCGAGGCGGTCACCGACGTCACCCGGCACGCCGTGCCCACCACGCTCCTGCTGCCCGGCATCGGCACCCTGCACGACCTGCGGCAGGCCCACCGGCTCGGCATCCGCTCGGTGCGGGTGGCCACCCACTGCACCGAGGCCGACATCTCCGCCCAGCACATCTCCGCCGCACGCGACCTCGGCATGGACGTGGCCGGGTTCCTGATGATGTCCCACATGGCCGAACCCGCCGAGCTGGCCAGCCAGGCCGAGCTGATGGAGTCCTACGGCGCGCACTGCGTGTACGTCACCGACTCCGGCGGCCGGCTCACCATGGACGGGGTCCGCGAGCGCTTCCGCGCCTACCGGGACGTCCTCGACCCGGCCACCGAGCTGGGCATCCACGCCCACCACAACCTCGCCCTCGGCGTCGCCAACACCGTCGTCGCCGTGGAGAGCGGCGCCGTGCGCGTCGACGCCTCGCTGGCCGGGCAGGGCGCGGGCGCGGGCAACTGTCCGCTGGAGGCGTTCGTCGCGGTCGCCGACCTCATGGGCTGGGACCACGCCTGCGACCTGTTCCCGCTGATGGACGCCGCCGACGATCTCGTACGGCCCTTGCAGGACCGCGAGGTGCGGGTGGACCGGGAGACGCTCAGCCTCGGCTACGCGGGCGTCTACTCCAGCTTCCTGCGGCACGCCGAGGCCGCCGCGGAGCGCCACGGACTGGACACCCGGTCCCTCCTGATCGAGGCCGGCAGGCGCGGGATGGTCGGCGGGCAGGAGGACCTGCTCACCGACATCGCGCTGGACCTGGCGGCGCGGGCCTGAGCCGGGGCGCGCCCGGCCGCCCGCCTGTCCGCCCGCCCGCTCAGTCGGCCGGGACCCGCTCCACGAAGTGGGCGAGGTGCTCGGGGGCCGGGCGCAGGACACCGTCGCGGACCGCCAGGGCGGTGGCCTCGGCGCGGGAGGCACAGCCGGTCTTGCGCAGGAGGTGCTCGATGTGGCTGTGCACGGTGCGCGGTGACAGATAGAGGGCCTGGGCGATGGCCTGGTTGGTCTGGCCCGTGGCGGCCCGGGTGAGCACCTCCAGCTCGCGCGGGCTGACACCGTACGGCAGCTCGGCGGGCACCTCGGTGACCAGCACCGCCTCCCGTACGGGGCCGACGGTACGGCGGCGCAGCACCACCCGGCACCAGCCGGCGCCCACCGGCCACAGCACCCGCAGCCGGAGCCCTCCGGAGGCCTCGAACGCCTCCGCGAGGCGCCGGAAGCCGGGGTCGTGCAGGACTTCGGCGCGTTCCCGGCCCGGCAGGTCGACGGCTCCGCCGGCCGTGAACAGTCCGGCCCGTGCCCCGGCGGGCAGATCGCGCGGATCGGCCGGGTCGGCCAGGGCGCCGAGGGCGGGCAGCAGGGAGGCGAGCAGGCGGCGCGCCTCGGTGTCGTAGACGTCCCGGCCCTCGGTGGACAGATGCACCAGGCCGACCAGCCGCCCGTCGTGCCGCAGCGCCCCGGTCAGGCCGTCGCGGAAGCCGGTCGGCCGGACCCGCTCGGCGTAGAACCAGCCCTGCCGGAAGCGCGGGCCGGGGGCGTCGTCGGCGTCCTCGGAGATCGACATCGGCAGCTCACGGCCGACGACGTTGTCGTACCAGGGCGTGGGAACGAACTCGGCGGCCAGGGCCTGGGAGTCCTCGGCGGTGTAGCCGAGGCCCGCGACCTGGACATGGGAGCGGGAGACGGGGTCGATGCAGAGCAGGGTGACCGCGTCGAACGGCAGGGCCCGGCCCAGCTCCGCCACGGCCTCGGCGCAGGCGCCGACGGTGTCCCGTTCCCGGGTGAGCATGCCGATACGGGCGGCGGCGGCGATCTGCCGGTGACCGAACACGCGGGCCTCCGGGGAGTTCTCTGGCGGTCGGGAGAGATGACGGGCGAGTTATTTGGGCCCTAACGATAGGGGCGGCGGGCCAGCCCCACAAGGCGTTCCCGGGACCCGGCGCCGGTCGGTATTTCTACGGATGGCGGGGCGCGGCGCACGGGTCTTTCCTGTTCGGCACAGCCGGACGCCCGTCGCGCCGGGCCGCCTTCCCTGGGAGTTCCGCCATGTCCAGATCCCCGTTCGCCCTCACCCCCACGGCTTCCCGCCGCCGCTTCCTCGCCTGGTCGGCCGGTGCCGTGGCGACCGGGGCGCTCGGCGCCGCGGGCTGCTCGGCCCCCGGTGGCACGAGCACGACCGGGGCGGCGGGCACGCCCGCGGCACGGGCCTCGGAGCTGCGGCAGATCGGCCTCGACTACCCCTTCACCCAGCTCCCCCTGTACGCGACCCTCGTCAAGCTCTCCACCGCCGCCGCGAAGAGGCACGGCGTCTCGCTGCTGACCACCAGCGACGCGAGCAGCGCCGACACCCAGGCCGCCAACCTCACCACCTGGGTCGCCCGGAAGGTGCCGGCGATCGTGTCCTTCCCGATGGTCTTCGAGGCCACCGAGGCGCTGGCGAAGCGGGCGCTGGACGCGGGGCTGATCTGGGTGACGTACGGCGGATCGCTGGAACACCAGAGCGCCGACATCCAGTTCAGCTTCCTGGAGGGCGGCCGGCTCCTCGGAGAGGCGGCCGCGCAGTGGGCCAACGAGACCCTGGGCGGCAAGGGCAAGATCGCCTTCCTCACCGACAGCACCATCCAGCTCGGCCGCGAGCGTACCAAGGGCATGGTCGACGCGTTCACCGCGAAGGCCCCGGGGGTGGACGTCGTCGCGCAGGAACAGGCCATCGACCCGGACACCGGTCTGTCGAAGACCCGGGCCGTCCTCGCCAAGCACCCCGACCTCAACCTCGTCCTCGGCGTCACGGACGCGGCGGCCTACGGCGGTTTCAAGGCGCTCCAGCAGACGGGCCGCAAGGCGACGGACGCGAAGACGTTCGTCGGCGGGCAGGACGGCGCCGCCCCCTCCCTCCTCGCGATCAAGCAGGGCACCTTCTACCGCGCCTCCGCCGCGCTCGCGCCGAAGGACATCGCCGACGCGATCGTGGACGTGCCGCTCGCGGTGGCCGCCGGGAAGGCGAACCCCGGTGTCCAGGTGCCGATCACTCTGGTCGGGCCCGGCGACACCGCGCGCATCGACGCCCTGCTCGCCCAGAACTCCTAGGCGCCCACCATGACCGAACCCAGTCTGCGGATCCGGGGGCTGACCAAGTCCTTCGGCGGTGTCCGGGCCCTGGACGGCGTCGACCTCACCGTCCCGGGCGGCCGGGTGCACGCGCTGCTCGGCCACAACGGCGCCGGCAAGTCCACCCTGATCCGCTGCCTCGGCGGGGCCTTCCCGCCGGACGCGGGCACCATCGAGGTGGGCGGCGTCTCCCACACCCGGCTGAGCCCCCGTGAGTCGATCGCCGCCGGGGTGGCGATCATCTTCCAGACCCTCAGCGTCGTCGACTCCCTGACGGTGGCCGAGAACATCTTCCTCGGCCAGGAGTGGACCCGGTACGGCCGGATCGACCGCCGCGCCCAGGAGGAGGTCGCCGCCGGCCTGCTCGAACGGGTCGCCGCCACCTGCTCCCCCCGCGACCGGGTGGGCGGACTCCCCATGGGCCAGCGCCAGCTGGTCGAGATCGCCAAGGCCCTCAGCCGCAGCGCCTCGGTCCTGGTCCTGGACGAACCGACGGCCGCCCTGTCCGGCACGGAGAGCGAGGCGCTGGCCGAACGGGTGGAGGACCTGCGCACCCAGGGCCTGGCGATCGTCTACGTCACCCATCTGCTGGGAGAGGTGGAACGCCTGGCGGACGAGGTGACGGTCCTGCGCGACGGAAGGGTCTCCCACCACGCACGGATGGAAGGCCAGTCCCGCCGTGACCTGGTACGAGCGATCACCGGCCCCACCTCACCGGGGCCCGGGGCACCGCGCGACCGGCCGCGACGAAGCCCGCACCCGCCCGCGAGCCGCCTCACCCTCGACGCCCTGCGAGGCCCCCGCTTCGGCCCGGTGGACCTCGAGGTCGCCGAAGGCGGGATCGTCGCCCTCTACGGCCTGACCGGCTCCGGCCGCACCAGCCTCCTCGAGACGGTCTACGGCAGACACCGCGCGACCGCCGGAACGATCCACGTCGGCACCCGGCCCGTCCGCCCCGCCCGCCCCTCGGACGCCTTGGCGGCCCGCATCGCCCTGGTCCCCGGGGACAGGCGCGGCCAGGCGTTGTTCCCGAACCTGAGCGCCCAGGACAACGCCCTGCTCCCCAGCGTCCGCCGACTGGCCCGTCGCGGAGTGCGCTCGGGCAGCGCCGAACGCCGGGTCTTCGGGACGCTGTCCGACGCCGTCGCCCTGCGCCCGGCCCGCCCGGACCTCCCCGCCGCCGCCTTCTCCGGCGGCAACCAGCAGAAACTCGTCCTCGGCCGCTGGATCAACGAGGCACGCGAGGTGGACGTCCTGCTCCTCGACGAGCCCACGCAGGGCGTCGACATCGGCGCCCGCCAGGAGATCTACGACGTCGTCCGCACCCTCGCCGCCGAGCGCGGCACCGCCGTGCTGTTCGCGTCCAACGACCCCGAGGAGGTCGTCGCGCTCGCCCACCGCGCTCTGATCGTCGCGGCCGGCCGGGTCGTCGGCGAGCTGAGCGGACCCGAACTCACCGAGGCCGCGCTGCTGTCGGCCGTCCACGAAGGAGCAGCATGACCACTCTGACCGCCGCGCGGGGGATGTCGTACGGGCGGCTCACCGCCGTACGCCGGCATCCGCTGCTCGCCGTCCTCGCCGTGATGGTGCTGGTCTTCCAGGTGACGACGGGCAGCTTCCTCGACGCGGGCAATCTGCGCGGGATCGCCACCGACGCGGCGACGCTCGCCGTGGTGGCCGTCCCGCTCGCGCTGCTGGTGATCAGCGGGTATCTCGATCTGTCGGTCGGTTCCACGCTCGCCCTGGGCGGGCTGGTGGCCGGCCGGCTCGCCGGGGAGCAGCACCAGTCGCCGGTGGTCGCGGTGCTCGGCGCGCTGGCGGTGGGCGCGGCCGTGGGTGCCGTGAACGGGACGCTCTGCTGCTACCTGGGGCTGTCGCCGTTCATCGTGACGCTGGGCATGCTGACCGCCGTGCGCGGGCTGGCGCAGCAGCTGTTCCCGCTGCCGCTGAGCGGTTTCGGGCCGGGGTTCGCCTGGCTCGGCGGGTCGCGGATCGCCGGGGTCGACGCGCCGGTGGTGATCGCCGCGCTGGTGCTGGTGGCGGGCGCGGCGTTCCTGGCGTTCACCCCGGCGGGGCGGCATGTCTTCGCGATCGGGGTGAACCGCGAGGCGGCCCATCTGTCGGGCATCGCGGTGCGCCGGGCGCCGTTCGCGCTGTTCGTGGTGACAGGGGTGGCGGCGGCGCTGGCCGGTGCGATCAAGGCGTCGGTGCTGGACAGCGCGGTGGCGGGGACGTCGGGGGCGGGCTTCGAACTGACCGTGCTGACGGCGGTGCTGCTCGGCGGGGTCGCGCTGAGCGGCGGCAGCGGCTCGGTGTTCGGGGTGCTGCTCGGCGTGCTGTTCCTCGGTTGTCTGCAGAACGGCCTCACCCTGTTGAACGTGCCCGCCTTCTGGCAGCAGATGGCCCAGGGCGTGGCCCTGGTGGCGGGCGCGGGCCTCGCCTTCCTCGGTCCCCGGACGACCCGGTGACCGCCCCCTCCTCCGAGCGTGCAGAAAGGTCTCGCGTGAGCGACAGCACCCCCACCCTCGTCCTGACCGGTGGTCAGGTCCTCACCCTCGACGACGCGTTCACCGTCGCGGAAGGCGTGGCCGTGCGCGGCCGGGACATCGTGGCCGTCGGCTCGGACGCCGAGGTGCGCGCCCTGGCCGGGCCCGGGACCCGGGTCGTCGACCTCGGCGGGCGGACCGTCCTGCCCGGCATCAACGACTCCCATCTGCACGGGGCCGCGTACGGGATGACGAAGCCCCCGTTCGCCCTGGACGTCGGTCATCCGGCCGTGCGGTCGATCGCCGACGTCGCCCGGGCGGTCGGGCGGGCCGCGGCCGCGGCCGGGCCCGGTGAGTGGATCGTGGGGCTGGGCTGGGACCCCGGCTATCTCGCGGAGTGCGTGGGCGATCCACGGCGGTTCCCGCACCGTCGGGACCTGGACGCCGTGGCGCCGGACCATCCGGTGTGTCTCACCGACTTCTCCTCGCACATGGTGTGGGTGAACAGCGCGGCACTGCGGGTGTGCGGCATCGACGCCGGGAGCGCGGCCCCGCCGGGCGGGGTCGTCGACCGGGACGCGGACGGCCGGCCCAGCGGGATCCTGCGGGAGGCCGCCCAGCCCCTGGTGCTGGCCGCGCTGCCCTCCCCCACGGTCGCGCGGCGCCGGGAGGCCATCCGGTCGGTCGTCGCGGAGCTGCACACGCGTGGCATCACCAGCTACACCGAGCCGGGGCTCGGGCCGGGCGGTGCCACGACGTTCTTCGGCGGGCTGAGCACCGACAACCTGACCGCGTACGCCGGCCTCGTGGCCGACGGCGAACTCGACGCCCGGGTCGGTGTGCTGCTGCTGCCCGCGCCGATGGGCGGCTCGGCCGACGAGCTGCGCAAGGGCCTGGCGGAGCTGGGCGCGCCGGCCACGGCCGATCCGCGCCTGCTGAACGTGCTCGGGGTGAAGATCTTCGCGGACGGGGTGCCGCCGAACCGTACGGCGTGGATGAGCGAGCCGTACGCCGGCGGCGGTCACGGCGCGCTGTGCGTGCACGGGGACACGCCCGCGCTGCGGAGCGAGGAGCTGCGGGAGATGATCCGCGTCGCGCACGCGGCGGGTCATCAGCTGGGTGTGCATGTCACCGGCGATCTGGCGATCGACGCGGTCGTGGACGCGTTGGTCGCGGCCGACGCGGCCGTGCCCCGGCCGGACGCCCGGCACTACGTCATCCACGGCGACTTCGTCGGCCCCCGCTCGCTGGCGCGGCTGGCCGCGCACGGCTGGGGCGTGAACATGAACCCGGCGATCAAGTGGACTGTCTCGGACCTGATGGACGAGGTGGTGGGGCGGGAGCGGTCGGCCTACCAGTGGCCCGTGCGGTCCGCGCTGGAGGCGGGGGTCGCGGTCTGCGCCTCCTCCGACGCGCCGATCACCACGCCGGACTGGCGGCAGGGGGTGGCCGCGATGATGCTGCGGGAGTCGAAGGCGAGCGGCCGTGCCAGCGGTCCCGAGCAGTGCGTGGGCCTGGTCGACGCGCTGCGGGCGTACACGGTCCACCCGGCCCGGCAGGACTTCGCGGAGGAGTGGAAGGGGACGGTCCAGGCCGGGAGGGCCGCGGACCTGTGTGTGCTGGACCGGCCGCTGCTCGGCCTCGACCCGCACGAGATCACCGAGGTGGGGGTGGATCTGACGGTGTTCGACGGGCGGGTCGTGCACGAGCGCTGAGTCAGCCGCGGGCGCGCTGGTGGACGCGGGCGAGGAGGAGGTTCGGGTCGTCCTGGTCGAGGTAGGACGCGCTGGTCACGTAGGCGCTTCGGCCGCGGACGGCGACGGCGGTCGGGTTGGAGAGGCCGTCGTCGGCGCTGAGGACGACGGAGCGGGCGCCGTCCGGGGCGATCCGGACCACCTCGCTGCTGCTGAACAGCGCGGCGAGGACGGTGTCGCGGTGCCGCTCGACGAACCCGAAGTCGTCGATGCCCGTGAGGCCGGTCGCGCGGGTGCGCACGGGTCCGGCGGAGCCGTCCTCGCGGACGGGGATGCGCAGGAGGGTGCCGGCGTCGCTGTTGGACACCCAGACGGCGCCGTGGTGGAACCTCAGTCCGTTGGCGCCGAAGCCGGAGGCGTCGGGGCCGGTCCCCGGGTCGAGTGCGGCTCCCGTGGCCCAGGCCGTGCGGGTGCCGCCCTCGACGGGGACGCGCCAGACGGTGCCGAGCACGGAGTCGGCCGCGTAGAGGACGCCCCGGCGCTCGTCGAGGGCGAGACCGTTGGGGAAGCCGTCGGCGGGGAGTTCGGCGATCTGCCGCGGGGCTCCGCCGTCGGGGGCCAGGCGCCAGATGCCGGTCCTGCGGGTTCCGGTGGCGTAGTTGACGTAGAGGGTGCCGTCGTCGGCGCGCGCGATGCCGGTGACGACGGCGGCCGTCACGATCGGGGTGTGGGGGTGGGCGACGGCGGGCAGGGTGGCGAGGGTCCGGGTGGCGCCGGTGCGGGTGACGTTGACGACCTTCCGGGCGAAGAAGAAGGTCAGGTCGGCGGAGCCGTCGGGTTCGAGGGCGAGGTTCTCGGGCGTTCGGCCCTGCGCGAAGTCGAAGTGGGCGATGACGCGCGGGTCGGACACGCTCGGTGCGCCGCCCGCCGCGGGAGCCGTCGCGAGCAGACCGAGGGCGAGGGTCACCGCGGTGACGCCCGCCAGGCGGGGAAGTCGGGGCATGGGCCTCTCCTTGGGGGGCACGGAAGGCGCCGGGGTGCGGCGCGTCACGAACATGGCGGCGGGCGGGTGACGGCGGCGGCAGTCACGGCCGGGGGTTCCCCCGCGTGGCCCAGGGCATGAACCCGCCTGCCGCATGCGCGAGACTGGGCCGTGCACACGGGCACGGACCGGGAGGGGAGCAGCCGCGTGATCATCTTCGGCACCAAGGGCTATCTGTACCGGCTGGCGATCCTGACGCTGGTGTGCGGCCGGTGCGGCAACCCGGCCGCGCACACGCTGCGCAAGCGGGTCACCAGGTTCACGCTGTTCTTCGTGCCGTTGTTCCCGGTCTCGACGACGTATCTGACGCAGTGCACCTTCTGCGGCGCGGAGGAGAAGGTGACCGCGGAGCAGGCGGAGCGGCTGCGGACCCAGGGGTCCGTCACGGGCTGAGCCCGAGGCGCTCGCAGGCGGCCCGCACCGGGGGGACGCAGATCCGGTCGACGGTGTACACGCCGTCCTTGATCAGGGTCCGTTCGATGTCGGCGGCCTTCACCGACTGCGGGGTGAGCAGGACGGCCGGGATGTCGCGGGTGGTGGGGCTGTCCACGGTGGTCGGCGCGTGGTCGCGGGCGTCCTCGCCGCGGCCCAGGGCGACGGCCATGGCGGCGGCCTCGGCGGCCTCCTGGCGGAACGGCTTGTAGACCGTCATGTACTGCTCGCCCTTGAGGATGCGGCGTACGGCGTCGAGGTCGGCGTCCTGGCCGGTGACGGGCGGCAGCCGGTGCACGCCGGCGCTCTTGAGGGCGGAGATGACACCGGTGGCGATGGTGTCGTTGGCCGCGAGGACGCCGTCGATCCCGTAGGGGCCGAGGGCGGCGATGGCGGCGGACATGTTGGCGTGCGCGGCCTGGGTGCTCCAGTCCTGGGTCTCGTACGACCGGGCGACGCGCACCCGGTCCTGGAGGACGGACAGCGCGCCCTTGCGGTACAAGCCGGCGTTGGTGCTGGTCGGGTCGCCGTTCATCATCACGACGGTCCGGCCGTCGGCCTGCTTCTCCAGGCCGTCCAGGAGACCCTGGCCCTGGAGCCGGCCGACCTGGAGGGCGTCGAACCCGACGAAGCCGGAGACGGGGCCCTCGGCGAGCCGGTCGTAGGCGACCACGGGGACGCCCGCCGTGCGCGCCTCCTGGATCGAGGAGCGCAGCGCGCGGGTGTCGGCGGCGTCGAGGATCACCACCTTGGCCCCTTTGGTGATCATGGAGGTCATCTGTTGCTGCTGGCGGGTCGCGTCGTTCTCGGCGTTGGCGTACTCGAAGGAGCATTTGGGGCAGAGTTTCTTGACCTCCGCCTCGATCAGGGGCCGGTCGGCGTGCTCCCAGCGGGGGACGGACCGGCTGGGCAGGAGCAGGCCGACGGTGAAGGCGTCGGAGCCGGAGCCGGGGCCGGTGCCCCCGCCGCAGGCGACCGCGGGCAGGGCGAGGAGGGCGGCGGCGACCACCGCGGTGACCGGCCGGCCGTGCCGCCTCATGGCAACCCACCGGCTTCCGCCCCGGCGACCGGTGCGCGGCCGGGGGCGCCATCTGCTTCTTCGTCCGGTACGACGATCTCGCTCCACACCTGTTTGCCGCCGGCCACCGGGACCGAGCCGGAGGACTCCGACATCGCCTCGACCAGCATCAGGCCCCGGCCGCCGGTGGACTCCCAGTCCACGATCACCGGCTTGGCGGGGGCGCGCGGCGAGGCGTCGCTCACGCCGACCCGGACCCGGTCCCCGCGCAGCACCAGGTCGAGCCGGACCGGTCCCGTGGTGTGCACCAGGGCGTTGGTGACGAGTTCGGAGACGACCAGCAGGACCGCGTCGCCGGCTTCCGCGACCTTCCACCGGCGCAGGGTGCGCGCGGTGAAGCGGCGGGCGTGCATGACGGCGTCGGGGAGCCGCCACACCATCCAGCCGGCCCGGATCGGACGGGTCTCCATGCCGTCGTAGCGCAGGAGCAGCAGCGCCACGTCGTCCTCGCGGCGGCCGTCGTCGCCGAGCAGTTCGTCGGCCATCGCGCCCAGGTCGGCGGGGTCGGCGGCGGCGAGCGCGGTGCGGGTGCGGCGCATGCCCTCGTCGAGCGGCAGGTCGGCGGCCTCGACCAGTCCGTCGGTGACGAGGGCGAGCACGGTGCCGGGGGCCAGTGCGACGGAGGTCATGGGGAACTCCGCCTCGGCGAGGATGCCGAGCGGGGGCCCGCCCGCGACCTCCACCTCCTCGGTGCCGCCGTCGGGGTGGCGCACCAGCGGGGCGAGGTGCCCGGCGCGGACGAAGAGGGTGTTGCCCTCCTCCATGTCGAGTTCGGCGTAGCAGCAGGTGGCGAAGAGGTCGGTCTCCATGCCGACGAGGAGCCGGTTGGCGTGCGAGACGACGACGTCGGGCGGGTGGCCCTCCATGGCGTACGCCCGGACCGCGGTGCGCATCTGGCCCATGATCGTGGCGGCTCCGGCGCTGTGGCCCTGTACGTCGCCGATGACGAGGGCGACGCGGTCCTCGGACAGGGCGATGACGTCGTACCAGTCGCCGCCCACCTGGAGGCCGCGCCGGGCGGGCAGATAGCGGGCGACGGCGATCCCGCCGGGCAGTTCGGGCAGCCGGCGGGGCAGCAGGCTGCGCTGGAGCATGGTGGCGAGTTCCTGCTCGGCGTCGTGGGCGTGGGCGCGCTGGAGTGCCTGGCCGACGAGGGCCGCGGTGGCGGTGAGCAGCGAGCGTTCCTCGGGGACGAAGTCGTGCGGGTGGTCCCAGCCGACCAGGCACACTCCGGCCACCCGGCCCTTGGCGGGCAGTGGCAGGACGGCGAGTCCGCCGGGGCCGATGCCGGCGAGGCCGGGTTCGAGGGCGGTGCCCGCGGGCCACAGGTCCATCCGGCCGTCGCCCAGGGCGGCTTGCAGGGTGGGCAGGGCGCGGACGGGCGCGTCGGGCCACTCGGTGCGCCATTCGGCCCGCCAGGCGTCCGGCCAGGCGGCGGGCTGCGGCGGGTCGAGGACGGTGACCATCAGCCGGTCGTCCTGGAGGGCGGCGAGGGCCACCCGGTCGGCGCCCAGCGGCTCACGCAGGGCCGACACCACCACACGGCCGACGTCACGGACGGTCACGGCGTCGTCGAGGGCGGCGGTCAGCCACTGGATGCGGGAGACGTCGTCGGCGCTGCGGCGCAGCACGGGCGTGGCGGTCACCACGCCGAGCACCTGTTCCGGCCGGTCGGCGGTGGCCGGTTCGGCCCGGCAGATCAGGCTGAGCCAGCGCATCTCGCCGGTGGGGCCGCGGACCCGGAACTCCAGTTCGCGTCGGCCGGAGGCCTGGGGGGACGGCTCCAGGACCGACATCAGGGCGTGCATGTCCTCCGGGAGGGCGTGGGCGAGGAGGGTGTCGGCCTTGCCGTCGAAGTCGTCCGCGGAGATGCCGACCAGGTCGAGCAGGGTGTCGTCGGCCTCGATCAGACCGGTGTCCGGGACCAGGACGAAGGAGCCGACGCGCAGGCTGCGCAGGGCGGGGTCCAGCACCGAGGACGGCTCGGGCGGGCCCTTCACCGGCTGGAGGAGACCGGCGACGGCGTCGGCGTAGCGTTCCAGGAAGCGGCGCTGGTCGGCCTCGAAGCCCTCGGCCGAGGCACCCGTGACGACGAGGCAGCCCAGTCGCCTCCCCTCCGCGTCGAGGGGCAGCGCGCCGAGCGAGGGGTCCGTGGTCAGCCACAGGGGGCGGTCGGTGAGGAAGGCGCGGGCGGCGGGCGAGTCACCGGGCAGGGGGAGCCGGACCGGCGGCCCCGGCTCGGAAGGGATCCCTCCCGCCGAATCCACCAGCCGAAGCTCTTGGTTCCCGGCCCCGGGCGTGTAGACCGCCGCCTGTGTCGCTCCGGCCAAGATCAGGGCCCGGTCGAGGCATGTCCGCAACGTACCTCCCGTCCCCGCCGCGGGTGCCGACAGGTTGAGAACGGGGCACCCACCCACCAGAATCGCATATACGAACCAACCAGACATACCGTCCGAAGCAACCGGCGATCGCCCTCGATCGTCGCCATCGCCGCCATCGTCGTCTACATCAGGTACCACTCATGAAGGCCTGCATACGGGACACGGCCGCCGCCGTGACCGCGGTCTCGGCGGCGGTCGCCCTCGCGGCCTGCGGGGCGGGCGCCGGGAACGACCCCGACGGGGGGACCGCGCCGAGCATCGGTCTGCTGCTGCCGGACGCCACCACGGCGCGCTGGGAGGCACAGGACCGGCCGCTCCTGGAGAAGAAGATCAAGGAGTTGTGCGACACCTGCGTGATCGAGCACGCCAACGCCAGGGGCGAGGTGGCCACCCAGCAGGAGCAGATGGACTCGATGATCACCAAGGGGGTGGACGCCATCGTGCTGGTGGCCGTGGACGGGAAGTCCCTCGCCTCGTCGGTCGCGGAGGCCCACGCGGCGGGCATCCCCGTGATCGCCTACGACCGGCTGGCCCAGGGGCCGATCTCCGGGTACGTCTCCTTCGACGGCAAGGAGGTCGGACGGCTCCAGGGCCGGGCGCTGCTCAAGGCGATGGGCGACGGGGCGGCGCAGCCGCAGATCGTCATGATGAACGGCGACCCCGCCGACCCGAACAGCACCCTGTTCAAGGAGGGCGCGCTGTCGGTGCTGCGCGGCAAGGTGAAGATCGGCAAGGCGTACGACACCCTCCAGTGGCGGGCGGAGACCGCGCACATGAACATGTCCGCGGCCATCGCGGCCCTCGGCGCGGACACCATCGACGGGGTGTACGCGGCCAACGACGGGCTGGCGGGCGGCAGCATCTCGGCGCTGAAGGCGAACAAGGTCGCCCCGCTGCCCCCGGTCACCGGCCAGGACGCCGAACTGGGCGCGCTGCGCCGGATCGTGGCCGGCGACCAGTACATGACCGTGTTCAAACCCTTCGGCCCGGAGGCCTCGGCCGGCGGGGCGATGGCCGTGGCCGCGGCCCGCCGGGAGCACCTGGACCGGGTCGCGACGAGCCGGGTGACGCCGCGGGGCGGCGACCGGGTCCCGGCGGTACTGCTCAAGCCGGTGTCCGTGACCGCCGACACCATCAAGGACACCGTGGTGAAGGAAGGCCTCCACACGGCCCAGCAGATCTGCACCCCCCAGCTCCGGCCCGCCTGCGAGGAGGCGGGGCTGATCTGACGGGCGCCTCGCGCGACTCCGGCCTGGTCCGGGTCCAGGGAAGGAGTTGGTTGCCGTGCCCGATGCCCCCTTGCTGGCACTGCGCGGGGTGTGCAAGCGCTTCGGCGTGGTCGACGTCCTGACGGACATCGAGCTGGAGATCCACTCAGGTCAGGTCGTCGCCCTGCTGGGGGACAACGGGGCCGGCAAGTCCACCCTGGTGAAGGTGATCTCCGGGGTGGCGCCCGCGGAGAAGGGCGTCATCGAGTGGGAGGGCCGGTCGGTCCCCATCAGACGCCCGCACGACGCGCGGGACCTCGGCATCGCCACCGTCTACCAGGACCTCGCGCTGTGCGGGAACCTCGACGTCGTCGGGAACCTCTTCCTCGGGCGGGAGATCCGCCGGTACGGGTTCCTCGACGAGATGGAGATGGAGCGCCGCACCCAGGAGCTGCTGGAGCGTCTGACCCGGCGGGTCCCCGATCTGCGCGGGCCGGTCGCCTCGCTCTCCAGCGGTCAGCGGCAGACGGTCGCCATCGCCCGCTCGCTCCTCGGCGACCCGCGCGTCCTGCTGCTGGACGAGCCGACCGCGGCGCTCGGGTTCGAGCAGACCTCCGAGATCCTGGACCTCATCGACCGGCTGCGGGACCGGGGGCTGGGCGTCCTGCTGATCAGCCACAGCATGGGGGACGTGAAGGCCCTCGCGGACCGGGCCGCGGTGCTGCGGCTCGGCCGCAACAACGGCTTCTTCGATGTGAACACCGCCTCCCAGGAGCAGATCATCGCGTCCATCACCGGCGCCACGGAGAACGTGCCCCGCCGGCCGTCCCACCGGGAGTCGGGGTGGTGAAAGGCATGCGCAAGGTGGCGGACGGCACCCCGGCCGAGCCCGTCGCACCCGGCGGCGAGGACCGCCCGCCGCAGCGCGAGCGGCTCGCCTCCCGGGCGGCGGACGGCGGGGTCCGCGCCCTGCGCGGTGTGCTCGCGCTCCTGGAGCGCAAGGTACGGGCGGGCGAGCTGGGCTCGCTGCCCGTGGTGCTCGTGCTCGCCGTCGTCTGGATCACCTTCCAGTCCCTGAACCCGAACTACCTGTCCCCGCGCAACCTGTCCAACCTCAGCGTGGACATCGTCGGGACCGGTCTGATCGCGGTCGGCATCGTCTTCGTGCTGCTGCTCGGCGAACTCGATCTGTCCGTGGGGTCGATCAGCGGCCTGGCGGCGGCGGTCTTCGCCGTGCTGAACGTGAACAACGGGGTCCCGGAGTGGCTGGCCCTCGTCGTCGGCGTGCTCACCGGCACCGCCGCGGGCACCGTCCAGGGCTTCTCCACGGCCCGGACCCGGGTGCCGGCGTTCGTCGTCACGCTCGCGGGGCTGCTCACCTGGAACGGCCTGATGCTGTCCGTCCTCGGCGACAGCGGCACCGTCAACCTCGACGAGAACGGGCTGGTCGCCAAGTTGACCAGCTACTACTTCACCCAGGACGCCGTCGGCTACGGGGTGGCGGCGGTGGCCACCGGGGCGGTGTTCCTCGGGGCCGACCTGGACCGCAGGCGCCGCCGGGCGGTCGGCATGCCGCACCGCACCTCGGCGGCCGTGGGGCTGCGCACCGGGGTCACGGCGGTGGTCGCGTTCGGGGTCGCGTATCTCCTCAACCGTTTCCAGGGGCTGCCGCTCGCCCTGCTGATCTTCCTCGTGGTGGTGGCCGGCCTGGACATCCTGCTGCGCCGCACCCACTACGGGCGCCAGGTGTACGCCCTCGGCGGCAGCATCGAGGCGGCCCGCCGCGCCAGCCTCAGCGTGTTCCGGGTGCAGACCGCCGTGTTCGCGATCTCCGGCACGATGGCGGCGATCGGCGGGCTGTTCCTCGCCTCGCGCATCACGTCGGTGAGCCAGAGCTCGGGCTCGGGCGTCCTGCTGGTGAACGCCATCGCGGCGGCCGTGATCGGCGGCACCAGTCTGTTCGGCGGGCGCGGTACGACGTGGTCGGCGGTGCTCGGCATGCTCGTCATCCAGTCGATCTCGTCGGGCATGGCGATCACGGACACTCCCCCGGCGGTGCAGTTCGTGATCACCGGTGGGGTGCTGTTCGCGGCGGTGGTCATCGACGCGCTGTCCCGCCACTCACAGGAGGCTCACGGCCGGGCGTGATGTGCGGGCGTGATGTGCGCCACATCACGCAACCCTCGCAACTTTCATTGAAAGTTTTGTCATCTAGGCTGACAAACCCTTCGGCCCCCAGCAGGCAACTGGAGCGTTCCTCCATGACCGACAGGTCCACTGCCGTCCCCGCCCAAGCCTCCGCGACCGCCGCGTACGCCCGGATCTACGAGGAGCAGCAGCCGCGGCTCGTCGCCTACGCGCGCTCGCTCACCCGGAACGCCTGGACCGCCGAGGACCTGGTCGCCGAGGCGCACTTCCGGGTGTGGCGACGGCTGGCCGAGGGGCA
This sequence comes from Streptomyces sp. NPDC005811, assembly GCF_040630405.1. Lineage (NCBI taxonomy): Bacteria > Bacillati > Actinomycetota > Actinomycetes > Kitasatosporales > Streptomycetaceae > Streptomyces > Streptomyces sp. NPDC005811. The sequence goes on along the minus strand of NZ_JBEXXK010000073.1, from coordinate 2,501 downwards.
CGAGATCGAGAACGTGCCGGCGTACCTCAGGACGACGGTGCGGCATCTCGCGATCGCCTCCGGGACCGCGGTGCGCGAGACGCCCCGGGACCCGCACACGGACGAGCGGGCGGAGCCGGGCGGCACCCACGAGGGCGACCCGGCCGAGCAGGTGTCCCAGGTCGATCTGGTGGTGCGGGTGCTGGGCCAGTTGCCCGAGCGCTGGGTCAAGGCGCTGTGGCTGGCCGAGGCGGAGGGGCAGCCGCTGGCCGCGATCGGGCCGCAGCTGGGCACCAAGGAGGGGGCGACGGCCGTCCTGCTGCACCGCGCGCGGGAGGGCATGCGGCAGGCCTTCCTGCGCACCCAGACCGGCGCCCCGGAGGACCCGGCGTGCCAGGTGCACTGGGCCCGGATGCCCGCGTACGTCCGGGGTGCCGCGACCCCGCGCCAGGGCGAGCGGCTGCTCGGTCACGTGGACGCGTGCGACGACTGCCGGGGCCGCCTGGCCGCGCTGATGCGGGCCAACGACCGGCTGCCCGCGATCGTGGCGCCGGCGCTGCTGCTGTTCGCGCTGGGCGGCACGGGCAAGTTCCTCATGGCGTTCACCGCGGGGTCCGCCGGGGCGGCGTCCGCGGTCGGCGGGCACGGCGCCGGTCTGCTGCACGGCGTGCGCCAGGTGGCGGTCGGCGGCTCGAAGGCGCAGGCCGCGGTGGCGGCGGGCGCGCTCGTGGCGGGTGCCGCCGCCTTCGTCCTGGTCATCGGTCCGGGCAAGTCCGCTCCGATCCCGGCCCCGCGCACCCCGATCGCCGACGCGCCCGTACGCCGGCTGCCCTCGGCGGAGGCACCGGCGGACCCGCCCGTCGAGGCCGCCGTACCGGTGGCGGACGCCTCCGAGCACCGGGCGCCGTCCGTACGGGTGGCCGACGCCGCCGGAGACGTCCGGACCGCCCCCACGCCCTCGACGGCCCCGGCCGACACCGGGCAGCCGTCCCCGGCCGGGGACGGGAAGGACACCGGGAAGCCCTCCCCCACCGCCACCCCGCCGGAGGAGGAGCAGACGTCACCCCCGGCCGGCGACGGCAAGGACGACGGCTCGAAGGAGACCCCGCCGCCCACTTCCCCCGCGCCCGAGACCACGCAGCCGGAGCCTCCGCAGACCTCGGACCCCGAGCCGGGGCCCGGGGACGACGAGGACCCGACCTGCCCGACCGACGGCGACAGCGACACCGGCACCGGCACCGGCACCGACCAGGACACCGGACACGGCAAGGGCCACCGCGGCGACCACGGACATCACCGGGGCGGCCACTCCGGGCGGGAATCCGCCTGACGGACTCCGCACCGCCCTCGCCCCCGCCCCACCCCTAAGACACTCGTTACAGAGCCGGTTCGCCCCGGCGGCCCGGGCCGGGTTCCAGGTGCACTTCGTGGAGCGTGATCCGGACATGATGGCGATCGGACGCCGAGGCACCCTCCGCCGTCAGTCCGCGGGCCGCAGGGCGCCCGCGAGCACCCCTTCGAGCTGCCGTCCGACCCGGTCCAGCGGCTGGACGCTGCGTCCGGCCCGGCACATGGCGGTGGCCCCCTCGACGGCGGCCACGACCAGGGCCGCGAGTTCGGCGGCCTGATCGGGGGCGGCCCCGTGCGCGCACAGCGCGTCGGCGAGCAGCCGCTCCCAGGTCGCGAAGGCCTCCGCGGCGGCGGCCAGGGCGGGCGGCACCGTCCCGTCCGGCGGCTCCTCCACCGAGACGGCCAACACCGGGCAGCCCGCCCGGAAGTCGCTGTCGACGACGATGCCGCGCCACAGCGCCAGGAAGGCCCGCAGTCCGGCGACGGGACCCGCCTCCAGCTCCTTGCGCAGGACCCGGGCGACCGCGTCACCGGCGTACCGCACCGCCTCGGTCGCCAGCTGCTGCTTGCCCTCGGGGAAGTAGTGGTAGGTCGAGCCGAGCGGCGCCCTGGAGTGCCGGGCCACCTCCCGGATGCTCGCGGCGTTGAGGCCGCGCCTGCTGATCAGGTCGGCGGCACCGGCCACGATGCGCTCCCGCGACGGCGCACTGGACTTGGTCACGACCGCACTCCCCTCCGGCCGCACCGATCCGGCCGCAGCTCATTGCCTATAACGCTCGTCATAGTCTAGCTCGGCGGCCGCGGGCAGCTCCCCCTGCGGGTGTCACACCCGCGCCCTGTTCCCGGGGCGCGGACCTGAACCCGGATCAGACGTTACGGCGGTACTGGCCTCCCACCTCGAAGAACGCGTCGGTGATCTGCTGGAGCGAGCAGACCCGGGCGGCGTCCATGAGCACCGCGAAGACATTGCGGTCGTTCACCGCCGCGTCCTTCAGGGCGGCCAGGGCCTCGTGCGCCAGGTCGCGGTGTCCGGCCTGGTAGTCGCGGACCCGTGCGAGCTGGGAGACCTTCTCGTCCTCGGTGGCGCGGGCCAGTTCGACGGTGGCGGGTTCGGCGGTGTCGGCGTGCGGGTTGCGGAAGGTGTTGACGCCGATGAGGGGCAGGCTGCCGTC
>NZ_JBEXXK010000072.1:0-52885 GCF_040630405.1 Streptomyces sp. NPDC005811 | reverse complement strand
CCAAGCAGCAGAGTGCCGAGCAGCAGGTCTCAATGCATCAACAACTGGCCCTTTTCATCCGTACGCGGGTGGGGACGTTCATGTGTACGCCGACACGGGGCAGCAAAGGCGCAATGACCTCACGGTTCGCGGTGCTGGCAGTGCGGCCCGCGGGCAAGCAGTCCTTGGCCGCGGCTCAGGAGGCGGGCGGCGGCCGCAACCGATGGGACGGCGTCCTGCCCATCCAGACACTCCTCGTCGAATGGCCGCACGGCCATGACACTCCGACGGACTTCTGGATATCGAACCTGCCCGCCAGCACACCGATCGCTGACCTGGTGCGGTGGGCCAAGATGCGCTGGCGGATCGAGCACGACTACCGCGAGCTCAAGCATGGCCTCGGACTGGACCACTTCGAAGGCCGCACCTGGCGTGGCTGGCACCACCACGTCACCCTCGTCACTGCCGCCCAGGCATTCCTCACCCTCAGGCGGCTCGACCCAAAAGTCCGCACACCGGCCTGACCCTCTACCAGGTCCTCGACGTCCTTCAAGACCTGCTGAGGTGCTGGACCGGTACCTGCACCACCTGCGGCCACCCCCTGCCCGGCCCTCGGAGCAGCCGCAGACAGCCCAGAACCTAACGAAGCACTACTAGGACCTGTCCGGTCGATCACGTTCCCGCGCCGGTGACTGCGGCGGAGGGGCCTGATGAGGGCAACAGAGGTGCCTGCACTCGCCAGAGCGCGAGACGGGCAGGCGCCCGGCCCGTATCAGGCCAGACACCGCCAATCAACCGCGTCGGTCGCGTCAGGGCACGTCCATGATGAGAGCCGTGAGTGGTCGTTTCACCGAGTGCCTGTTTCTAAGCCTGAGCCGGCTTTGGGTCCTCAGCTGAGCCGAGAGGCCGTGGACCGTCTCAGAGGCGGACCTTTGCCATGTCTGCCAGTGTCCGGCCGTTGTCAGTGTTTGCAGGCAGGATCACGGGCATGACGCCGTTGCTTCTTTCCGACATCGAACGAGCCGTTCGCAGCAGCTGGAGTGCCGAGACGTGCACTCCTGAGTTCCGGTCGCGCTGGACCGAGGACAACCCGGCTCGGGACCAGTGCGGGGTGACCGCCATGGTGCTCAATGACCTGCTGGGAGGGGAGCTGATCCGCGGGGAGGTCCACGTCAACGGAGAGCGGGTGGACTACCACTGGTGGAACCGCCTGGGCATGGGCATTGAGGTCGATCTCACGCGCGAGCAGTTCGGGCCGGAGGAGACTGTCACTGGCGGCATTGTCGTCCCCCGCCCGCCCATGACCGAGTGGCGCAGGCTCCGTGAGGAGTATGAGCTTCTCCGCGACCGGGTCTTGAAGAAGCTCAATCAGCAGCAGGTATCCGCCTCTGTGGCCGTGCCTCGGCAGCCATGTGCGGAGCTCGTGGATGAGATGGTCGAGCGCGTTGACGAGCAGGACCAGGTCTTGGCGGTGGTCTGCCGGGGCGAGGCCGTTCGCCGTGGCTGGTTGCATCGGATCGCCGTGACGGTATGCCGGGATCGGGAAGGCCGGATTCTCGTGCAACGTCGTTCCGAGCACGTCGCTCGGTTCCCGGGGCACTACGAGGTGGCGTCGGGCGGTGCTGTTGCCGCGGGCGAGTCCTATCAGGAAGCCGCATCACGCGAACTGGCCGAGGAACTGGGTGTTCGAGCGCCGGTCCGCTTCATCGTGAAGTTCCTGAACCGCAGCGGGCTCAGCCCCCATTGGCTCGCCGTGCACGAGGCTGTCCTGCTCGACAATCCGAATCCTGACCCGGACGAAGTGATGTGGCACGGCTGGCTGTCGGAGTCCGAGCTCCTCAGCTCGATGCGAGAGAACCTGTTCACTCCGGATACCCATGACACTTTGAGCCACTACTTTGCCGCCGTGGAGCGGGGAATCGTCTGACAAGACGAGTTCACGCAGCGTGCGTGATCTCGGATGAAGTGACGGGCGGGCGGCGGTCCAAGCTCTTCCCGCAGGTGAGCCGACGGGTCATGAGGGTGATGGCGACCCAGGTGATCAGGGTTTCGGAGAGTTGGACGAGCCGTTCGTAGTCGCGCGCATGCCGGCGGGCATGCATCATCCAGGCCCAGGTCCGTTCGACGCCCCAGCGACGGGGCAGCACGATGAAACCGGAGGAGTCCTTCGGCCGGCTGACCGTCTTGATCGTGAGGTTGAGATGCTTCTTCGCCCAGGTCACGAGCTTTCCGGCGTAGGCGGAGTCGGCCCAGACGATGGTGATCTCGGGGTGCATGAGGCGGAGGCGGAAGAGAACTTCCTTGGCCGCGTGGCTGTCGTGGAGGGTCGGCGGGGGTGACCATCACGAACAGAGGATGGCCTCGGGTGTCGACGGCGAGGTGGCGCTTGCGGCTGTTGATCTTTTTGCCCGCGTCGTAGCCGCGGGAGTCCTTGCCGACGGTCTCTGCCGCGGCCTTGACGGACTGGGAGTCGATCACGGTGGCCACCGCCCGGGGGCCTTTGCCCATGTCCCGGCGGATTCGGCTGGCGAGCTGGTCGCGGATCTGTCCGATCACGCCAGCAGCGGCCCAGCGGCCCAGCGGGCCATGAAGCCCCAGACCGTTCTCGATGGGGGGAAATCCGCGGGTAGGGCCCGCCATTTGCAGCCGGTGTCCACGACGTAGCGGATGGCATCGACGATCTCGCGACGGGGATGTTTCTCGGGCCGGCCGCCGCGGCTGGTCTCGCAGGCCGGCTCCGGCAACAGCGGTTCGAGCAGAGCCCATTCCGCGTTCGTGGTGTCGGAGGGATAGCGACGCTGACGCATGGCGGCGGTATCCCTTCGGATCGGATGGGGAAGGACCGTTCGGCCGGAGGCCGGGCGCCCCTCGGTGGTGGTCAGGAAGAGACGACGAGGTCGAGCGTGGATTCGATGGAGTTGAGCTAGGCGACGATGTGCCGTACCCATTGTCGCCCGGGTGGGCGGCGGCGTGCGGGGCGACCGTGCCGGTGATGAACCGGCGGAACTCGGTCAGTTTCTCGGTGAGTACGGCCCGTTCGTATGCCTCCAGCGCGGCCCGTTCGGCGCCGAGCTGGTAGCCGTCGGCCCTGGTCCAGATCAGTGGTGGCCAGCCGTTTTCGGCGATGATGTCACGCAGGGCGGCCAGTCCCGACCTGACTTGGCTGGGGGACGGTTCGCTCGCGCGGGTCAGCTGGGGGAAGAGCAGCCCTGCGGGTCTGGCTTCGAACGGCACGAACCGCAGGGTGTCCGCGTGCCGCTGGGCGGCCTCGCCCCGACGCCGTGAGGGGCGGGGCACGACTACTCGCCCCGCAGCATGCGGGCCAGCTCGCCGTCCATGTCGACCTTGCCGGTGTCGACCGCGGTCTCGATCCGGTCGAGCGTCGCCCTTACCTTCGCGACGTTCTCGTGCACGATCGTGCGCTCGTCCTCGCCGAGAGTGCGGTCGCGCAGGCCGGCAACGGCCCGGCCGACCGCGGCGACGAACGAGTGGCAGGCGGTGACCAGGTCCAGGAACTCCACTGTCCTGCCGATGTGACGGACCGCCGGGGCGACCGGGCTGGTGTCCTCGAACTGCTCGCGAGCTTGCCGGCCCCGCTCGACCTGGAAGCGGGCTGTGTCGTCGCTCATCGCCTTGAACGCGACCTCCGGCCTGCGCAGCAAGTTCGTGGCCGCCGTGGTGGCCACGTGCTCGTCGCGGGTGAACTCCTCCACCACCCGGGCCTTGTCCATCGTGGTCACCTTGGCCGTCACCTCCGGCCGCTTCAGGAAGTCGCTGGTCACCGCTGCGGCGACCTGGTCGTCCTGAACGAGCGTATGGATCGCGGTGATCTTCTCCTTCGGCGTCACCGGTGTCTCGACCCGATTGCCGACCCGTCGGCCGGCGTCGTCCGGCGTCCACCGGGCCTTGCCCTCGGGCGGCGTGAGGATCGTGTCGAACCGTTCCTGATCGTCCTCGATGTAGGCCAGGATCCGGTGAACGGTGTAGGAGACGTCCTTCTGCCGTCGGCCGGCCAGCGCGAAGACGTCCACCTCGCCGACTTCACGGTGCTGAACTTCAGGCCGATGTCCTCGGCCAGCCGTGTGAGCGTCGTGGTCACCGACCACTCCGGGTCCACCGCGTGGTGGCCGCCCGGCTCTCTCATCGGCTCGATCTCCAGGGCGCGGTCCCCGATCGTGAACTGCCCGCGCGTCTGCTGTTCCACCACGTCCCGCAGCTCGGACACGATCTGCTCGTAACGGGAATGGCTGACGTTTCCGACCTTGTCGATCTCCTCCGCCATGGGTTTCACCACCCATGCGGGCCGCAGCACGGAGCTGACGTCCGTGATGTGGACACGGCCCGCTCATCACCGAGAGTCAGACCGAAAACCCACTGATCACAATGAACGACCGCAACTGACCGGATCCTGACCGAAGTCGGACTCAGAATGCGTTCCCGATGCGGTCACTGTGCCCGTTCGCCGAACGTTTCCTTCCGGCGCCTCCAGGCCCTCACGACACACCGCCGCGAGCAGTAGACGGCGTTCGACCTCCGGTCGACGCCGGCCACCCACCGGGCCCCGCACTCGGGACACTCGACCTCGCCCGCACCGCTCAGCGCGGCAGTCGTGAGCTTGCGCAACCGCAGTTCCATACGCCACTGCCTGGCACGACACGCCGCGGAACAGAACAACGCGTCAGGCCGCGAACCCGGCCTCAGCCGGTCGCCACAAGCCCGACAGTTCCTCTCCCCGGCCCACCCGCTGCCCTGGGACACCACGCCAGCGTAGAACCCAAGGCTACTCAAAACAGGGGATCAGAAATACGTACTGACGGACCTGACCTCTGCTTGTGGATGAGATCCGGCCGGCCCGATCGTTACGGCGTGGAGAACAGACCGGGCCCCGGAGGTGAGGTGCCGTCGGCGCGGATACCGTTCGTGACCCGAAGGAACTCCAGCCTCTCCGCGTCGACGGAACCTGCGGCCACTGTGTACACGACGAGGCGGACGTCGCAGCCCGGGACGGTGAGCACGTCGCAGTCGCACGTCACCTCGCCGACCTGGGGGTGCACGATGGTCTTGCGGGCCGAGACGTGCGGACCGACCGCCCCCTCGTCCCACAGCCGGCCGAACTCCTCACTGGTGGACCGAAGTTCCTCGACGAGGCCGATCAGTCCGCGGTCGCGGGGGTAGTTGACGAGAGCCGAGCGCAGATCGGCGACGAGGGCGGGGCCCAGGGCGTCGCCCTCCTGGAGCACGGGCCAGGCCGCGAGCCCTGAGGGCCCTGCGGCGAAGACCGCCCGCGCCAGGTTCCGCTCGACGGGCGTCCGCGCGCTGGGGTCGCCCAGCAGCACTGCCCATGCGGGAGTCCAGGACAGCAAGGTCCAGTCGGCACTGAACACACCGACGGGGAAATCTCCGAGGCGAGCCAGCATCCGTTGGACCCCTGCCGGCACATGTGTGGAGATCATTCCCTCCTGGGGAGGGAGGAGGCCGGCCAGCCGGTAGGCGTGATCGCGCTCCATGGGCTGCAGTTGCAGGGCCCTGGCCAGGCTCGCGACGACCTGCGCCGAAGGGCTCGTGGCGCGCCCCTGCTCCAGCCGCACCACGTAGTCGACCGACAGCCCTGCGAGCTCGGCCAGCTCCTCGCGCCGCAACCCCACCGCCCGTCGTCCGGGCCGCGAAGTCCGCCCGACGTCGAGAGGGGAAAGCCGGTCGCGCCAGCGGCGCAATGCCGTGCCAAGGGTCTCGTTCACCCGACCATTGTGTCCGCCGGACAGCCGCTGTGCCTGGTACTGGCCGTCCTACCGTCGTCCAGGGCACTGGTTGTGCCCTCGTCACGAGCCGAGAGTGAACGCATGACAACAACGTTCATCACCGGAGCCAACAAATCCCTCGGGTACGAGACCGCCCGCCGCCTGATCGAGGCCGGCCACACCGTCGTCATCGGCGCTCGTGATCCAGAGCGCGGCCAGGCGGCCGCCGACGCACTCGGTGCCCGCTTCATACAGATCGACGTGACGGATGACGCGTCGGTGGCCGCGGCTGCCGACGATGTGCGAGCCCGCGAGGGCGGCATCGACGTCCTGATCAACAACGCTGGCGTCCTCGGGACACACAACCCCGCCGACCAGATCACGGCCGCTGACGCCAGCGAGGTGTTTGACGTCAACGTCGTGGGGATCGTCCGGGTGACGCATGCGTTCCTCCCCCTGCTGCGCACGTCTGCGAACCCGGTCATCGTCAACGTCTCCAGCGGCATGGGGTCGTTCGCGGCCACCCACGACCCCGGGCGCGTCGAGGGCCGGTACACCGCGCCGCTCTACACCGCGTCGAAGGCCGCCGTGACCATGCTGACCACGCAGTACGCGAAGTCCTGGCCGGACGTGAAGGTGAACGCGGCCGACCCGGGCTACACCGCGACCGACTTCAACGGGCACAGCGGCTCGCAGACAGTGACCGAGGGGACCGACGCGATCGTCGAACTCGCCACCCTCGGGGCGGACGGGCCGACCGGGACCTTCCGTGACCGACACGGGGAGATGCCCTGGTGATGCACCGCTGAACTCGGGACGCGCCCGGCACGGACGAGGGTTCCAGGGCGGCGAACTGGTGCCGAGGTCCTTCATCTCGCCGGGCTCGGCACCCAGGAGTGTCCTGGCCTGCCTCCTGATATGACACTCGTTATAGCCGTGTGTACCCTGAAGCTCTCTATAACGACTGTCATAGGAGGATCTCGTGACGATCATTACCGTGAACACCCCGACGGGGCGCCTGAGCCAGGAGCGGCGCCGCACGCTGGCCGAGACGCTGACGGACGCGGTCCTCGTGCCTGAGGTGGGGCAGTTCGCTCCGCCCGCGCGGGTCGGGTTCCAGGTGCACTTCGTCGAGCGCGAGCCCGACATGATGGCCATCGGCGGCCGGCTCCTTGCGGACATTGGTCCGGACGCCGACGTCATGGTGATCGACGTGGCGGTGATGGACGCAGACTGGCGTCAGGAGGTCAGGACCGCCGTCATTGAGCGCATCCTCGCCGCGATGGCCGACGCCTGCGGCCTGCCGCAGCCGTCGCCGACCTGGTGGGTCAACTTCCGGGTCATCGACGAGGGCAGCTGGGGCTCCAGTGGCGGCGCGCTGTCCGTCCTCTCGCTCCTCGACAGTGGTGTGTTCACCGAGGAGAAGGTCAAGGCGATCCGTGCCGCGCTCGGCGCGTGACCTCGGGTCCGCGCGTCCCCTCCCATCGGGATGGGCGGACGCGCGGGCCTGACGGACGCGGGGGCCGCCCGGTCGCGCGGGCCGCCCGGTCGCGCCGACCCCGGGAGCGTCAGCCTGTACGACTGTCGGCCGACCGCCGCTTCAAGCGGTGTCCACCGCCACCGCGTCCAGGTCTCCACCGGCGTGCTCGGCCACGGCGGGCCGCAGTACCGGAGAGGACGACGGTCGCGCCACGGCCGCCGCCATCCAGAACGACTCTCGCGCGCGGCAGCGCTGCTGCCGCAGCAGGCCGCCCCGGCATGAGATGGATGGATCGACCGGTCAGCTCCTGGTGGCGCCGGTGATGAGGGCTTCGAGCTGTTCGGCGGTGCGGTCGAGAGGCTCGGTGCTGCGCTGGGCGCGGCACATGGCCACCGTGCCCTCGACGGCGGCGACGACGAGCGTCGCGAGCTGCGCGGCCTGGTCGGCTTCGGCGCCGTGCTCGCGCAGGGAGGCGGCGAGGAGGGCCTCCCACTGTTCGAAGACCTCGGCGGCGGCAGCCAGGGCGGGTGGGACCTCGTCGGCCGGGGGTTCCTCGATGGCCACAGCCAGGACGGGGCAGCCTGCGTGGAAGTCACTCTCGACGACGATCTTGCGCCACAGGGCGAGGAACGCCCGGAGGCCCTCGGCCGGGCCCGCCTCCAGCTCCCTGCTCAGACTGCGGGCCACCCACTCGCCCGTGAACCGGACGGCCTCCGTGGCCAGCTGCTGCTTGCCCTCGGGGAAGTAGTGGTACGTCGAGCCCAGCGGCGCCTTGGCGTGCTTGGCCATCTCCCGGATGCTCGTGGCGCTCAGACCGCGCCGGCTGATCATGTCCGCCGCACCGGCCACGATGCGCTCGCGCGACGGCGTGCTGCTCTTGGGCACCTGTGCACTTCCCCTCTGGCTATAACGTCCGTCATAGTCTACCGTGACCGGCGTCTATAACGAACGTCATAGGAGCTGCCATGCCCATGATCCGGTTGACCGTCCCCGCAGGTGCCCTCACCGAGGAGGCCCGCGCCACTGTTCAGCGCGACCTCGCCTCCGTACTGCTGCACTGGGAGGGCGCGCCCGACACCGCCTTCTTCCGCGCCCAGGCGTGGAGTTATCTCGTCGAGCTGCCCGAGGGCGCCCAGACCACCGCCGAGGACGTCGCGCCCCGCTTCCTCGTGGAGGTGACCGTGCCGGAAGGCGCACTCTCCGAGCGGCGCAAGGCCGGACTCGTCGAGGACGCGACGAAGACGGTCCTGTCCGCCGCCGGTCTCGATCCGGCCGAGGCCCTGCGCGTCTGGGTGCTCGTCCACGAACAGCCGGACGGCACCTGGGGCGCCGGCGGCTCCGTCATCCGCTACGCCGATCTGGTTGCGCTGGCGCAGCAGGGTAAGGAGCAGGCCGATGCGTGAGCTGACCTACGTGGGCCGCCGCGCGGTCGAGTGGCGCGAGGCCCCGGACCCCACGGTGCGGTCCGGCCAGGAGGCGATCGTCGCTCCGGTCGCCGCGACCTCTTGCGACGTGGACTCCGCGATCCTGGCAGGCCACGGCTTCATCGACCCGCCGTTCGCCCTCGGCCACGAGTGCGTCGCCCGCGTCACCGACGTCGGCGACGACGTGACCGCCGTCGCTCCCGGCGACCTCGTGGTCGTGCCCTGGTCCATCAGCTGCGGTGCCTGCGACCACTGCCGCACTGGGCTGACCGCCCACTGCACCTCGGTCCCGCACATGGCGATGTACGGGGCGCCGATCGGCGGCAGCTGGGGCGGCCTCTTCTCCGACCTGGTCCGCGTCCCGTACGCCGACGCCATGCTCGTCCCGCTGCCCGCCGGCCTCGACCCGGTCGCGATGGCCTCGGCGAGCGACAACTGGTCGCTGTCCTGGCGCCTGGTCGCCCCCCACCTGAAGGCCCGGCCCGGCGCCCGGGTACTGGTCGTCGCCCGCGGCAGCATCGGTCTGTACGTCTGCGACATCGCCCGCGCCCTCGGTGCCTCCGACGTCCTGTACGTCGACCCCGACCCCGAGCACCGCAAGGTCGCCGAAGGCTTCGGCGCGCGTACCGCCGAGGCGATCGAACCGATCCGGCACGGCTTCGACCTCGCCGTCGAGGCGACCGGCCGCGTCGACCAGCTCACCCTCGCCGTCAGATCCCTTGCGCCGGAGGGTATCTGCGAGTCGGCCGGCAACCACTTCCGCCCCGGCGAACTGCCGCTGCTCGACATGTACCTCACCGGCGTCACCCTGCGCATCGCCCGCGACAACGTCCGCGCCCACATCCCCGACGCCCTCGACCTTGCCGCCTCAGGCACCGTCGACCCCGCCCGCGTCGTCTCCCACATCCTCGACTGGGAACAACTTCCCGACGCCCTGCCCGAGAAGCACCTCAAACCCGTCTTCGTCCGCGACACCACCCCGCCCCAGGCCGCACGCTGACCACGCCGTCGTACCCGCGACCACGCACAGAGACACCCGATGAACAAGCCTCTGACCACCACCCCGCTCCATCCCGCGGCCGAGGGCGGCCTGGCACACCGGCGGGCGATCTCCGCCCTCGGACACGAGCTGCGCCTGCTCGTCGACGCCACCGTCCGCACCGCGGCCTCCCCGGAAGCCCTGAATCACCTGGCAGACGGAGTCCGCGCCCTCACCGGAGAGCTCACCGGTCGCCGTCGCGGGCCGAAGGAGACCCCCGAAGTGGACGAGTTCCCGGGCGGCGTACGGATGTACAGCCCCGTCACCGGCCTCGGCAGCCCGCTCGCGCCACCGATGCACGTCACGCCCGTCGACGGCGGCGTCACAGGGCGGTGCCTGCTCGGCATCGCCCAAGGCTTACAGCAACCGGCCCTGTCGCGAGTACTTGCGACGCCGGGGCATCCGGCACACGATCCTGGAGAAGGACGACAGCCGGGCCGCCCGTCTGCGCAGAGGTTCACGCGGCGGGCGGCCACCGGCTTTCGACGAGGACCGCTACAAGAAGCGCAACACCGTCGAACGGGCCATCAACAAGCTTGAGAACCACCGGGCGGTGGCCACCCGCTACGACGAGCGCGGCTACGTCTTCCTCGGCACCGTCACCGCAGCCGCCGTCGTCATCTGGCTCCGCACGTGATCGGCCGGACAGCTCCAAATACGCGGGTCTCGATGTCAAGCCGTCTGCGGTGGTGACGGTCCGTCAGGATCCATGTCTGTGCCTCGCTCGCCTGACAAATGCAGACGGTTGCTGTGACTCTGATGCCCATGGACTGGAGCTCAGCGCTGTCGACCGCCATCGGCGCGGCGATCGGCATCGTGGCCACCCTCATCGCGGACCGCAACCGCTGGCGCCGTGACTTGTCCAGCCGGGCACTCGAAGTGCGTCGGGAGACATATACCGAGTTCATGACAGCCATGAACGAGGCCGGCGAAGCCATCCGTGCTGTCAGCCTCGGTGATCATTCGGGTGACACGTCGCTGGATTCCGTGGTCCGAGAGGCGTTCCGATCCTCAGGAGTTCACGCCGCGCTTGAGCGCCTGCGGCTGGTAGCTCCGCCGGCAGTAGAGGCCGCCGCGTATGCGGCGTTCCGCTCAATGCGCCACCTGCGCGATCACTACGCCGCCGGCAGCGAGCCCACCGAAGCTAGGGCGCACTCCACACGCATGGAGCTTGAGCGCAACTTTCAGACTCTGCGCGAGCTGATGCGCAAGGACCTCGCCGCGGCAACTGACTAGGCCGCGACGAAAGAGGCTCAGGTGCTGCTCAGGAGGCTTCTCCGTCGGGCGGCTGAGGAGTCCGTCGAAGATCTGCTCGCGGGCCACCTGGCCTTTGGCCGCCGCGTCGTCCCGCTGGCGTTCGAGCGTGGGCCGGAACTCGATCGTGGTGACGAACAAGGTGCAGGACTCGCAGATCGACTCGAAGTGACAGTCCAGCTCAACCGGGCAGCCGTCCTTGCCGATGCACACCGCCAGGCGCCGGTCGTAGCGCGGCGGCCAGAAGTGGGGATGGGCACGCTGCTGGGTGTAGGTACGGCCGACACGCAGACGGTGGACCTCGACGTGGTCGCCGGCCTCCAGGCGGCGTACCGCCCGCCGTACGGCCGCACGCTGGGCGTCGCTCGGCTCTTCGGCGCCGTAGACGACGCGGGCGAGGCCGGTGACCGACGTGGCCAGCCGGGTGCCGTCGATGCCGCTGAGGCCGCTGAGGCCGCTGAGGCCGCCGGGCTCGCTGCGCACGTACGCCAGCACGGCCCGCTGCACCCGCCCGAGTCCTCGTGGCGCAGTGGCGGCCAGCCTGGAACGGCAGTTTCGTCTGCTTCTCGAGGAGGCGGGTGGGCTGGTGGCGGCGCTGCGCGAGACTGAGGCACGCCGTCAAGAAGCGCGCACCGGCTTTCTGGAGGACTGAGGGGGACAAACGCAGTAGGAGGGCGCCCCACCTCGTCGGGCGAGCGAAACTGAGCATGAACTCACTGATGGTCAACCTTTGATGGCAATGCTCAAACTTCGATGTCACAGGACAGCGGACGGCGTAGCGGTGGTGTCGCTCGGCCAAGAAATCGAACGTGTGCCTCATCGGAGGTATGGGCTGTGTCGGCTTCCTTCGCGATCTGGTGTGTCTGCAGGCGGACTGGTATCGCACCTGCGACGTGCTCGGGGCGTCGCGGCCGGCCGAGGTGACCGTGTTGCGCCGGCGGCTGTATGCGCTCTCCGTCCGGCTGGGCCGGCATCCCTGCTGGTCGGGTGAGGCGGTGGCGATGTCGGTGGCGCGTTCGGAGCTGCGCCGCCGGGGCCGTGTTCTGGAACGTGCCTGGTGAACCGGCGCGCGCAGCACCTCACTCTCCGGGAGGAGGAGATCCTGCCCCGGATCCGGGGCTCGGTTGAGGGCCGGGGTGAGACGCTGTCCGTGCGGGAGCCGGCGGCGGGGATGAGTGGCACCGCGTCGGTCGACTATCACCTGAAGGACCTGGAGCGGCGCGGCGCCCTGGTCCGCGACGGCCGCGGCTGGCGGTCCTGCCGGCTGCCGCGCTGACCCCGCGCCCGTGGCTGGGGGAGCATCATCTCCTGCGTCAACTCTTGCGGGATCTCTTGCACCAGCTGTTGCGCGAGTCTCCCGGCGCGCCCGGCGTCTGAGCAGTTCACCACCCCTGTAGAGGTGTGGTCGGGGGTCTGATGTCCCCCTCAGAGCACCCCATGACCGCCCGGCCGGAAGCAGAAGGACGGGAGGGAGAGGGCGGGGTGTGGGGTGCTGTGGGGGATCGGGCGCCCGTTGGGTGTCTCGCGCGGCGGCGGGGCCGCGCGCGGGGCCGGGCAGCCGGTGCTGCCCGGCCGGTGAAGCGGACGTGCTGCCGTACGGCGTGTGGGTGTGCGGCTGGAACGCCACGTCGATGATCAGCGCGCGGACGCGGGTCTCGATCGCGTCGGGGATGGGGCGCACCGCCTCGGCGCCCTGCCCGGTCGGCTCGTCGAGCTGCCCGTCGAGGTACTGCTTGCCGGGGAGGACGGGGTAGGTGTCGCCGCACCTCATGGTGATGACGACGTTCGGACGCTCGGACGGCATCGGTCGTGAGGATCTTCGGGCTTTCGGCGGAGATCCCGATGCCGGCCTCGTTCATCGCCTCGACGATGGCCGGGTTGACGGTGTCGACGGGTGCGGAGCCGGCGGATCGGGCCTCGACTCGGTCGCCAGCGAGGTGGGTGAGGAGAGCGGCGGCCATCTGGGAGCGGTCGGCGTTGTGGACGCAGACGAACAGCACGGACGGCGGGCGCAGCGGCGCCTTGCCGGCTCATGGACCCCGAGCCGGCGCGGGCTGCTGGGCAAGAAGGCATCGCCGCGGAACCGTTCTCGCCCGGGCGACAGCAACCTGCCCTGGCATGTGGCAGCACCTCAAGACTTCAGATGTCACCCCCAACACACCCTCGACACTGGCGAGTTGGAGGAACACCATGGAGCCCCGGGCGGCACCCGGGGTGGGGCGCGTGACGCGGAGCAGGGGGTGGGTTGTGGGGTACGACGCGTTACCGCGCGAGTACCGGATGAAGCGGGCCAGGATGCGGGCCTTGCTGTGGGCGATCGCGCTGAGTACGGCGGGCATGCTGGTGGTCGTGCTGCCCCCCGATGAGCTGCCTGCCTCTTTCAAGTTCTCCGTCCTGATCGCGGGGATGGGCCTCATGGGGTGGCTGTTCTACGCCACGCTGCGCTGTTCCACCGCGGCGGACATCAAGGCGATCCATGTGCGTGGCATCGCCAGGTGGCGACGGCTGGCCTGGGAGGACATCCAGGACATCAGGGCCGAGGCCAATCCGGGCGCGGGGATGCAGAGCGGTGCGCCCGGTGTGCTCGTGTACGCCTACGACCGCGACGGCAGGAAGGTCCTGCTGCCCTTCCTCGACGACCAGCATGTCAACGTGGAGCGCGAACTCGGGGTGCTGCTGGGGGCATGGGAAGAACTCCGCGGCGAGGACTGGGCACCGAGCCCTGAGGCCGCGGTCGTCATCGACCGGCGCAATGCCCGGCAGAGGGCGGTCTGGGCAGGGCTCTCCGCTGTGATGATCGCGTTCATCCCGCTGGTGGTGCTGATGCTTCTGCCCCTCTTCATGGACATGCCCGGGTGGCTGGAGTCGGTACTGGTCCCGTTCAACGTCATGCTGCTGGGACCGCTGCTGGTCTTCACCCTGGCCGCGGTCAACTCGTACCGCAGGAGCCTGAACAGCGGCTGACGGACACGGGATGGGCGGTGCGGCGCATGGGGGGCTCCTCATCAGCCGGGCTGTCTGACATGGCCAAGAAGACCGCGGCGAAGAAGACGGCGGCCCGCAGCGCCTGACTCACCCCTCCAGGAAGTCGAGCGCGCTGGCCGGCTGGCAGTGCGGACAGGCCGGGACGCCCTCGGTGAGCGCGCGCAGGGCCGCCGCCCGGTCGACACTCTTCGAACGCTTCCCCGCGTTCCAGTACTCGCCAGCGCGCACATACACCGCGTCCTGGCCGGGCAGGCACTGCTCGATCGGCCAGTCCGGTGCCGGCGGCCGGGCCGCCAGACCGTGCTGCCGCATCCGCCTCCCGCCGTTCTTCCGTGGAGATCCACCGGTCGATCTGCTGCTCGGCGCCGCGGCCCGGACTGAGGCCACGGCGCCGGCAGCAGTCATACCTCCCCCGACACCGATGGCCGAAGTGATCCCGCTGGGCATCTTCGGCGCACCCTGTGAACCCCATGCTGGCGGCCCGTTAGGCAACAGCAGGTGCCGCCGTCTTCGCCCATGTTGCTGTCTGTGCGGCGCTGCTCACTACCAGCCGACAGGCCCGCGCAGTCCGCCGCGAGCCGCACTGCGGGGGCCGTCCGGAAGCGCCGGGTGGGGGCACCTCACCACGCGTGGACCGGTGCGTAGGGTACGAGCGGCCCGGGAGCGTACGGGCCCGGGCCGCTCGGTCGACGCGACCGAGGGGCCGAGGACCGGGGGGAGCGGGGATGACGGACGCAACGGACGTGGGGCGGCGTGCGGACGGGGAGGTCGGCGGGCGGATCGCGCCGTTGGATCGGCGGGTGTTCGCCGTCGCGGGGGTGGTCTTGGCCGTGCTGATGGCGCTGTCGCCGTGCTACGGCTTCCATATCGACGAGTTGTATTTCCTGGACTGCGCTCGGCACCTGCAGGCGAGCTACGTGGATCAGCCGGTGCTGGCGCCGCTGCTGGCCCGGGTCTCGCTGTCGCTGTTCGGGGTCTCGGATGCGGGCCTGCGGCTGTGGCCCGCGCTGGCCGCCGTGGGCATGGTGGTCGTGGGCGCGTTGACCGCACGGGAGTTCGGCGGCGTGCGGCGGGCCCAGTTGCTCGCGGCGGTCGCGACCGGCACCATGCCCGTGCTGCTGGGCGGCACGCACGTCGCCAACACCACGTCGTACGAAGTGCTGGCGTGGGCGGCGATCGCGTTCGTGGTCGTACGGATCGGCCGCACCGGTGACACGCGGTGGTGGCTCGCTGCGGGAGCGCTGGTCGGCATCGGTGCGGGATTCAACCATCGCGGTTGTATTCGGGGGCGTCCTGCTGGCGGTCGTGCTGCTCGGGCCGGCCCGCCGGACCGTGGCCGACCGTCGACCGCCGACTGCTCGCGGGCGCCGCGATAGCCGTGGTGCTCGTGCTGCCCGACCTGTGGCGGCAGGCGCGGCACGGCTGGGCGATGTTGGAGATGACTCGGGCGCTGAACGGGAAGAACGGAGGCCCGGGGAACATCCCCACCTGGATCGTGGGGCAGCTTGGTATGTCCTGCCTGGTGATGACGGTGCTGTGGGTAGCGGGCCTGCGGTTCCTGCGGCGGTCCGGCCGGCCCTTGTGACGGTGCCTTGTGACCGCGTACGCCGTGCTGTTCGTGCTGTTCGCCGTGACGACCGGAGCGCAGGTGTACTACCTGGGAGGCCTGTACGTGTGCCTGCTGTCGGCCGGAGCCGTGGGACTCGACGGCTGCCTCGGCCTGCTCGGCCCCGGCCGGCTCGAACGGCAAGCACAGCAGTACTTCACCGAACTCATCCTGCTCGCCGGACTCGTCACGATCTGCTTGCCGCGCATCCAGCCGGTCGGCACCACCCGCCCCCTCGCCACGGCCGTCGACCGGCGCCTCGCCATCCACGACGGAGTCGACTCTCGCGCCTACCGCTCCAACGCGGCGCCCTCGCCTGCGCCGGCATACTCCAGGTCACCGATCGCCTCCTGACCGCCTCCGCTAGGCGTAGGCCGCCCGCGCGGGCGGACCGGGGTACTTGCCGGAACCGGCGGAATGGGCTGTTCGCATATGTGCCGTGTCACCAGCAGAGCCCCACTCCCGACGGTGTTTGTAACGGCAGGACGCGATGGGGTGAACCTGTGGTCTGCATGGACGACGACGCTCGCGTGGGGGCGTGCCGGGCCCAAGGGTGGGGGTGATGGGCCCCCATCCCCACCCCACTACCCGAAGGAACGCCGTATGCCTGGTCTTCCCCCGATCGGCGCCGAGATCCCGTGCAGCGCCCTTGCCATCAACACCCCCCTGCAGATCCGGAACAAGCTGGTCTCCGTGGACTTCCGCGGAGGCTGGAAGCACCGCGTCGACGTCAACCCGGACGACCCGATCAACAGCGTGCGGCTGCGGCTGGTCGGCCTCAGGTTGACCGCGGAACTCCTCTATGACGACGAGGGAGCGCAGGGCGGCAGCATCACCATCGAGCAGAGCGACGTCGACTTCGACCCGGCCAGTGTGCTGAGGCTGACGCAGCAGTTTCCGCCCAAGTACGAGTGCACCCTGGTCATGAGCCCCTGCACCATGACCATCGACCCGCCGGACGGCGAGCCGCTGGTCCTGTCCACGAAGGACACGTTCACGCTCATCTCGCAGCTGACCCAGTACCCCCCGCGGGGCGACCTGTTCCAGTTGCAGAAGCCGGTCGACTTCGTCGACCCGGACAAGCCCGACACCGTCGTCGCGACCATCCAGAAGTTCCCGGTCAAGTCCGGCGGCCTGTAAGCCGCCGAATCGACGCACCGCCGGCGACCCTGTGGCGGTCGACCGGCGGACCGACCCCACTACGTCCCGGCGCGCACCCATCACCCCGCCACCCGTTTCATGGACCTCTGGGAGCTGCCCCGTGCCTGTCCCGCCCGCCAGCAGCCGTCTGCGGTGGGCCGACGTCCCCGCGCCGCTGCGCGCCCGCCTCGAAGACGCACTGGGCGCGCGCGTCACCGACACGGTCACACCTGGCGGCGGCTTCGGTCACCAGCTTGCCGCCGCGCTCCATCTGGCCAGTGGCCGACGGGTCTTCGTCAAGGCGGCTCCCGACGACGCCCCGCTGACCGCCGCCAACCTTCACGAGGCCGCCGTCCTGGACGCGCTGCCGCCCAGCATCCCGGCCCCGGAGCCGGGGGAGCCGGTCATCACTTCCGGTTCGCGAAGCCGCTGTCGGAGCAGGAGATCTCCGAGGCGGAGGAGCAGCGGGGTGTCTCACTGCCGGCGGAGTACCGGAGCTTCCTCCTCGAAGTCGGTGCCGGCGGTGCGGGGCCGGACTACGGGCTCAGCGTTCTGCGTCGGACGGACGCGGGATGGCCGTGCAGCAATGTGGATCGCGGCCTGCGCCACGACTACCTGGGGCTTCCGTTTCTGACGGGCGAAGGACGATGGCGGGTCCTGGCCGAGCACGATGACGGGCAGCCGCTGCAGTCCGGCTGCGCCGACGAGGCGTACTTCGCGGCCTGCGGCGCCTGGATGACGGCGGGCGACGAACTCTTCGACCGGGTTGCCTGCGGTGCGTTGAAGCTCGGTCACGAGGGCTGCGCTTCCTGCTACTGGCTTGTCCTGACGGGCCCGGAACGTGGCCGTATGTGGTGGGACGACCGCCCAGGGGACGGTGAGTTCAGCCTCCTCGGGGAGCCACGCACGCCGGTCGGATGCACACGCTGGTTCCTCGGGTGGGTGGAGGGCGCCGAGGTCGAAGCGCGTCGTCCGCTGCGGCGTCTCCGACAGGAGGCGGTACCGGGGAGAGCTGGTTGAACTCGTATGGTCTGTAGGGGAGTTCGATTTCTGCAGAGATCACCGTCCTCGCCCTGGGCACAGCCCGTTGGAGTGAGGGCTGCTGAGCTGGATGAGCAGGTCTTGATGGGCGCTGGGTGAGGCCGGAGTGGCCGGAACACCGCAGGAAACACCAAGGCGGGCTTGGCTGTGCGTGATCCGGAGCGGAGCCTCTCGCCGAGGATGCAGCGGGGGGAGCGCCTTGCCGGAGTCGGACGGCGATGGGCGGTGTCGGGTGATCAGTCGTCGGATCTCGGCGAGGCTGAGGTGGATGAACTGGGAGGATCCGTTTCTGTCTTCTCCGTGTCCAGCTGGCGGGCGCGCAGGACGGTGAGGCAGGCGTGGGAGGCCATGGCGAGGGTCATGTGGCGGTGCCAGCCGGGATAGCGCCGGACCTGGTAGTCGTCCAGGCCGCATTCCTGCTTCGCGGTCTGGAAGCATTCCTCCACCGCTCAGCGGCTTCCCGCGATGTGGATCAGCTGATCCAGGGTGGTGTCGGCGGGGCAGTAGGCGATGTAGTAGGAGATCTCCTCGGGGCGGCTGACGCTGCGGCGGGCGATGACCCAGTGCCGGCGGTCTTCGCGGTGCCAGGGCCTGACCTCGACGCGGGCCCAGTCGTAGATTCGCCGTCCGTGTGAACCGTTCCGGGTCTGGTAGAGACCCCGGACTGCCGCGATTTGAGTGGAGTCGAGTTGCTTGGTTTCAGGCTACTGGCGGGGTGCGAAGTTCGTACACGTCGGTCGGCGCAAAGCTGTGACGTCGCACTGGACGGGAATTGAAT
Organism: Streptomyces sp. NPDC005811; assembly: GCF_040630405.1. Classification (NCBI taxonomy): domain Bacteria; kingdom Bacillati; phylum Actinomycetota; class Actinomycetes; order Kitasatosporales; family Streptomycetaceae; genus Streptomyces; species Streptomyces sp. NPDC005811. The sequence goes on along the minus strand of NZ_JBEXXK010000072.1, from coordinate 34,421 downwards.
GAGACCAGGGACCTGGTTCCGGGTGGCCTTCACAGATCATTCAGTCGGCGTCAAGCCGGTTCGGCCAGTCTGAGCCCACGGGGGACGGATGACTGGGGGGTTGCGGATGGTGTCGGACGAGGAAGCCGACGTGGTGGTGATCGGGTCGGGTATGGGGGGTCTCGCGGCGGCGCGTACGATCGCGCAGTTCGGGGGGGGAAGAGGGTGCTCGTCCTCGAACAGCACTACACGCCCGGCGGGATGACGCACGAGTTCTCCCACGCCGGGCGCTACCGGTTCGGCACCGGGCTGCACTACATGAGCGCGAGCGCCGGACCGTTCCTGGGGTTCATGACGGACGGACGGGCGCAGCTCTCGCCCCTGCCGGACGAGTACGACGCACTGCACTTCCCGGGGTTCGACTTCGCCGTCCCCGCCACGGAGGAACGGTTCCGTGCGCGTCTGAAGGAACGGTTCCCCGCCGAGGCCGACGCCATCGACGCGTTCTTCCGGACCACGCGCCGGGCCATCGAGTTCACCAGCGGCCCAGGCTGCCGTCCGGTCGCGCACGGCGTCGTGGTCCCACACGCCGCGGGACAGGAAGTGCTGCAGCCGGGACGGCGACGTGTGCTCCAACGCCTCGGCGAGCGTCAAGCAGTTGCGGGTCTCAAGCCCCGTCAGTATCGCCTCGGTCATGTCCCTGGCCAGCAGCCGCGACTCCCGTCGCGGGAAACAGCCGGCCACCGCGGCCATAGCCGCCCTCAAACACTCGCTCCACACTCCACCGGCTATCGTGGCGCCTACGGCCACCGCGTCCTGATCTGTTGTCACAGACGATCATCATCGCAGTGGCCGTACTCGTTCCCACGGGCACCCCATCAGGCCGCTCACCAGCACGAATCCGTCAGGAAACGCGTTCCACGGACACCCACGTGGTCGGCGATGCCCGGCGCGCGGTCCGCGACGGGCGGTGGGTCCTGACCGTCCCCGACCTGGACGCGGCCCTGACGATCACTCCTCGTATGCTGTCCCCCCCCCTCGCACGGGTCGGCCACCCCGTTCGCACCGGCGTGTGTTCCGTGACGGGCACGCGTGCGGGACGTGATGTCGCCGGACACGGATACGCGGGCATCGCCGTCCGCAGGTGAGGCCGGCCGATGTCTGCACGCCGGCCGCTCGAACATCGCAAGACCATTGATCAGGAAGATCGCCATGGGAATTCTGACCCTCTCCACCCTCAACACGGTTGTCGAGCGGGCGCTGGCCCGCCACGGAGTCACGACGACGGTGATCACCCCGTTCCCGCTGCTGGACCGGCGGCGGGAGGCCGATCCGGACACGGAGTTCTTAGGCATCCACAAGTGGGCCGATCTACGGGAACTCCAGGACATCGCACACTCAGTGAAGAACGTGGACGCGGTGATGACCGTGGACGAGCAATGCGTCGCGGCCGCGGGATTCCTCAGGGACACGCTCGGAATCGGCGGCCAGTCCTATCGGGACGCGCTGAGGACGACCAACAAGCACCTCATGAAGGCGGTGGTCGCGGCCGGCCCGAACCCCGTTCCGGTGGCCGAGCACGAGGTCGCGCATGCGATCGACGACGTGCGCGCCGCCGGCGCGCGGCTGGGCTACCCGCTGATCCTGAAGCCGCTGTCCGGATTCGGGGCCGTCTCCACCTTCAGGGTCGACAGCGAGGAACACCTCCTGGAACTCGCCTCGGAGAAGGCGTTCGAGAAGCAGGTGCCCGAGCCGTCGGGGCGGGCGTCGGCGTCGGCGGGCGTGTTCCAGGGGCTGCTGTCGAACGGGAGCGCCGGCTTCGTCGTGGAGCGCCGCATCGACGTGGCGAGTGAGTTCTTCTGCGAGATGCTCTGGTCCGGGGGCCGTCCCCTGATGACGGTCACGGCCCAGTACTCCGCACCCGTGCTCGACCTCGTCGGCAGGGCCAGCGGCCTGGTGACGCTGGACCCCCGCTCGGAGGAGCACGCCGCCGTCGTGGACCTCTCCGTCAGGGCGTGTGCCGCGCTGAACCTCACGGACGGGTTCGCCCACTGCGAGGTCATGCGGGACTCCCTCGGACAGTGGTGGTTCGGCGAGGTCGCGGCCCGGCCGGGCGGCCAGGAGATCGGCGGTCTCACGTCGCGGCTCCTCGGCTACGACATCCACGACGTGATCGCGGCGATGGCCCGCGGCGAGCAGCCGAAGATCGGCAGCGTGTACCGCTGTCCCCAGCTTGCCAGTTCGGTCCCCCTTGTCCCCGTCGGCCGCGTGCTGCGGGTGCCCGACCGGGAAGACGTCCTCGCGTGGGACGGTGTCGTGGACGTGGAGATCATGTGCCGGCCGGGTGACGTGGGCTCCGGTTCGCACCACTCGACGGACGCGGCCGCCGCGTACATCTTCTTCGAACCGTCGTCTCCGCGGAACGCCCTTGACGAGATGACGCGGTTGGCGTCGTCCTTCACGATCGAGACCGCGGCATGAGCCGCGGCCAGGAAGGCACTCACCTCATGCACCCCCGGAATGCCACGACCGAACCCCACGCGGAGAGCGCGGACTTGGACATCGTCGTCCTGGACACCGGCAACCCCGTCCTGGCGGACGCCCTGCTCGCGCGTGGCCACCGCGTGTCCTTCGTCGTCCCGAACGCGAGCGCGGACCTCTACGGCGGCCGGTACCCGGGCGTTCCGGTCCACGGCGTGAGCAGGTGGGACGACCGGGACGAGATGAGGCGGCTTGCCCGGGAACTGGGCTCCGTCGGCGTGGTCACCACAATCGATGAGCAGTCCGTGGTGGCCGCCGCGGTTCTACGCGAAGCGGTCGGGGCGCCCGGTATGGGCGTGGACGACGCCCTCGCCTACACCAGCAAGGCCGTGGCCAAGCGGCGTTGCGCCGCGGCGGGCGTGCCCACGGCGGCCTTCCGCGTCGTGCGCCACGCGAGCGAGATCGCGGGGGTCGCCGAGGAGATCGGCTACCCGCTGATCGTCAAGCACGAGGCCGGCATCGGCACGCTCAACACCTTCACCATCCGCGGCCCCGATGACCTGGACCGCCGCCTGGCGGAGGGTGCGTTCGACGCGGCGGTGGACGACCCGCTGGGGCGGTTCAGCGCCGGGACCGTCGCCCGCAGCCTCCACGCGTCCGGCGGGTTCGTCGTGGAGCAGTACCTCGACGTGGCGGCGGAGTACTGCTGCGACCTGTACCGCTACGTGGACGAGGAGAGCGGGGAGGAGGAGATCCTCGTCGCCGCAGTGGGCAGGTACAGCGAGCCCTGCCTCCGGATCGTCGGCAGGGAGTGGCACCAGACGTTCCTTCCCCCCGGGAGCAGGGAGGCCCAGGAGGTCCGCGCGGTCGCCGTCCGAGGTGTCCGCGCGCTGGGGAAGCTGACCGGCGCGACCCACTGCGAGATCCTGCGGACGAAGGACGGCCGGCTCTGGTTCGGGGAGGCGGGCGCGCGGCCCGGCGGGGCCGGTATCTGGCACGCCACGAATGCGATGTACGGGCACGACGGCGTGGCGGCGCTGGCCGCGATGGCCGTCGGGCAGCGCCCGGAGATCCCCGCCGTGCCGGTGCACGACACGGTGGCCAACATTCTGGTCGTACCCGAGCCCGGAGTCGTGCGTTCCGCGCCGACTACAGAGGAGGTGCTCGGCATCCCCGGTGTGGTGGATGCCGACATCCGCCTGGTGGTGGGCGAGCCGGTACCGGCCGGGATCGGCACGATCTCGGCCGGCGGCAGGATCGTCTACGTGCCGAGGGTTGCCGACGAGGTAGAGGCCGAAGTCGCCGAGTTGCGGAAGAAGTTGGGTATCACCGTCGAAGGTGCAGAGGGCGCCGAATTCTGAACGTACCTGGGCGCGCCCCGAACGTGCCGGGCGTTTCCCAAGCGCGGGCGCCGAGCGTCGCGTTCACGTTGAGGTCGGCGTCGGCTCCGGGACGGGCGCCGCCGTCGGCCGCGTCCGGGCCGCCCTGCGCCACAGCAACGCCGGCCACAGCCCCGCCGCCGTGGACGCGGCCCCCATCAGGGCCATGGCGGCTGCCGGGCTCTGCCATTGTGCGAGGAGTCCGGCCGCGCCGGTGCCGAGCCCCTGGGCAGTGAGGTTCATGGCCGACGCCGTGCCCATCCCCTGGGCGCGGTGGTCGTCCGGCAGCAGCTCCATCAGCGTGGATACCGAGATCACCACCTGGATGCACCACAGCGCGTTGCCGACTGCGAACGCCGCCGCGGCCAGGCCGATGCCGCCGCCGGGGAGCAGGACGGCGACGAGCGGCAGCCCGGTGGTGAGGCAGAGGAGCGGCAGGTGGTCCGCGTACCGGTGGGTCGGCACGAACCGGTGGAACGCCCACAGGCCGATCACCGCGCCCACACCCGTACTCGCCAGCAGGATGCCCACCCAGACGGATGTATGGCCGAGTTGGCTGACGTACGGCGCCGCCACGGCCTCGGGCGCGATGTAGAAGACGCCGAGCGACGCGGCAAGCAGGATCGCCCGCCGCCGTGGTTCGCCCCACAGGACGGTCAGCCCGCCCGCCATCGATCCGGCCTTCGCTGACGCCCTCGGAGCGGGCCGCGGCTTGACGAAGCACCCGTAGAGGCCGAACGCCGCCAAGAAGGTGGCGGAGTTGAAGGCGAGGCACACCTGCGGGCTCAGCTCCGCGGCGCACACGCCGCCGAAGGCGAAGCCGAAGATCTGCGCTGCCTGCGTGGTGATCTGTCGGACGGACATGCCGACCGGGTACTGCTCGGCGCTCAGGATCTCCCGCAGCAGGGTGAGTTGCGCCGCGGTGTACGGCCCACCGAGGAACGACGTGACGGCCACCAGCAGGCACAGGACGGCGAACGGGATCCCGGGGATCGCCATCGCGCCAACTGCGGCGGCCCGGGAGATGTCCACGGCCATGACGACGCCGCGGCGTGAGCGCCGGTCCGCCGTGTGCGACAGCGCGAGCGCGCCGAGTACCGTCGGCATGTAGGTGAGTGCGTACGCCAGGCCGGTCCAGGCCGCCGATCCCGTCCGGTCGAAGACGAGGATCGCCAGTGCGACGCGGGCGAGTTGGTCGCCGAAGTACGAGATGAGTTCGGCGACCCATGCGGCGCGGAACTCGGACGACGCGAAAAGGGACCGCAGGGGGGACGTGCTGGGGGGAGGAGAGTGCACGGAAATACCGTCGATTCTTGGCCTTGCGCCCGAACAGGTTCCGGCGCAGCGAGTGGTGCCGATGGCGGATACTCTCGGGTCCTACGGCGCGAACCTCGATGCCCGATGACCATGAGCCGGCCGTCGGGTGTACGAGCGGGTTCGAGCCACTCCCTCTGGCCCAACTCCCAGACATGGCTGCGGCGTTGGCGAATGGCGTGTTACGCCTGTTTCGTGGTGCGGTAGCGCCATCGAAGTTGTGGATTGTGGCATTTCGACGGCAGAACGGCGCCGATATGCCAATGAATCATACTGACACGGCAGCTGTAAGTCTTGACCTCGATTCCGCAGCCGCAGCCGGGCGTCCAGGTCGCAGGCGAGATTGGTCGCAAGCATCCACCCTGCGTTGACCTGCCACGACGCGGACGGGAGCTTGTCCAGCCCCATCGCCTGGACGGCGACCTGACGCAGACCGACCCCGCCCAGAGCGCCGGAGTACTGGTGGGCGGTGCCGACGCAGTTCGTGGACGACTTCGCGTCCCCCGTCTCGTCCACCACCAACACCGCTTCATCTTCGGTGAGTTCACCGGCTGCCCAGGCCACAGGCCGGTCCCGGGCCAGGTCGTGGTCCCACGCGCCGTGGGAGAGGAAGTGCTGCAGCCGGTGCGGCCCGCCATGCCCCAACGCCTCGGCCGGCGACCAGCAGTTGCGCCGCTCCAGCTCCATCAGCATCGCCTGCACCCGCCTCCCGGGCCAGGAGCCGCGAATCCCGCCGCGGGAAGCAGTCCGCGACCCGCGCCATTACCTCCCCGAACGCAGCCGTCCACTTCTGCTGGGCTATCGTGGCCTCTACGGCCACCACATCTTGCGTTGTCTTCACAAACGACCATGATCGCGGTGGCCGTCCCCATGTCCACACCATCTCTGACCTGCGCAGATACGTCAACCATGGCGACTTGCAGCTGTCGTGTCTGAAACAGCTCGGTGCCTGGCACTCAATTCCGCCGACGGGTATTTCACCGACACGTATTCCGGCTTTGTGCGAAGGCGGCATCGCGTTTTGTCGGCTTCATGTCCGCAGGCTAGTTCGGTGTGCTTGACAACAACGGAACTGGCGGTGAAGCGGCTCCCGTTGGGCACCAGGATTTCTGTTCAGTGCTCGTCAAGTGGTCGGCTTTACGCTGACCCGCGATCACCACCGAGAACACCGGATACCGAAGGGCACACAACGATGACGACAACTCGTCGGGGCCTGTTGGCCGGATCCGTCGCGGTCGTGGTGGGCGCCGCGCTCGACGCGCCTGCCGCTCAGGCACACCCCGCAAGCGGCAGCGGAAGCGGAAGCGGCAAGAAGCCCACCGTGGTGCTCGTGCATGGCGCGTTCGCCGACGCCTCCGGCTGGAACGGGGTCGCCTCCCGGCTCGTCCGTGACGGTTATCCGGTCATCGCACCGCCCAATCCCCTGGGCGAGACGCTGCTGGGTCTGCAGGGCTGGTTCCTGAGCACTTTCACGAAATCCGGCAGTGCGCCCCGTGCCCGCACTCATCAGGGGAGACGTCGTTGCGCGGGTGCCACTCACCCACCAGGTGCGGGGCGCGCTCGCTGAGCGGGGTACGCCTCGTGGTACATACCCGGCGCACTGAGGGCAGCCGCTGCCCACAACCCGGGAGTGCACCTGCGCCCGCCGGACATGCCCGGCGTCACACAGCCAGAACGGCGCCTTGTGGGAGCCGGGGCCGATCCGTGACAGGTCCAGGTCGGCATTCAGGTCCGGGATGCCGCTGAGCGGCGAAGGCCGGGTGCTCGGTGACCAGGAACCGGGTGCGACGCGTCATGGGCATGCACAGTAGGCCGCGCCACTGACACGCCCTCACACTCGTCATTGCTCTGCTCCGACCCTATTCACGGGCCTCCGCGTCGGAAGGTGCTCCTCCCACTGCAATCCGCTGCACGAGTTCGTCGAGCTGACCCGCGATGATCATCCTGCGGCGCTCGAGTAGATCCCTGTAGACGGTGAGAGGTACGGGTTCGCCACTGGATGCCGCCTGCGTCAGCGCGAAGCGGGCTTCGACCTCCAATGCCAGGTAGGCCCTGCGGCGGGCCTGAGCCGCTCGCTGATGCACCTCCGGCTTCAGGAAGGCGATGGCGGCGCTGAGTCCGGCGCTGATGAGCGCCAGCACGGCCGCGGGGATACGGGCATCTGCTGAGGAGAGCCCCGTTGCGCCCGAGACCCCGGCCAGCACGGCAGCCGGCAGTCCCAGCGCGGCATGGGTGAACCGCCAGAACTGACGGCGGAAGCGGTTCTTGAGAGCCTGTTCTTCGCACTCAGCCCGAAGGGCTGTGACCTGGCTCCCGACGACGTCATCTGCCATGGAGCGAGCCTGCCACCTGGTGCTCTCGTTCGGACGGAGTGTCCCGCTTCGATCGCCACTCTGCGGCAGCCATGACGCACAGAGTGGCCAGCTGGTGCATTTAGCCACAGTTTGTCTTTTTGGTGCCGGAAAGTATCCACGGCCTGCTGCTTCGGCGCCGAACTCTCTCCACGGGGAGATCGTTTCAGCGTCCCGGCCGTCGACCCGGGCGACCACGCGCCCAGTGCCCCGGGCCTCAGACCTGCATCAACCCCCTTGACGGCGGGGGAAATCCCTTAACTGCCTGGCCTTGGGGAAGCTTCACTCACCCGCTTCTCCTCGTCCCCGGTCGGCATTGACAACCGCCCTCGCATCCCTCCATCATCATTCCACTAATCAAGTAGTGGAATGATGGTGGTGATCGTGGAGTACCGCATCGACAGGCGGAGCGGGGTCCCCGCCTTCCAGCAGATCGTGCAGCAGACCAAGCAGGCCCTCCGGCTGGGCGTACTCGTGCCGGGTGACCGGCTGCCCACCGCCAAGGAGGTCGCCGAGACCAGCACGGTCAACCCGAACACCACCCTCAAGGCGTACCGCGAGCTGGAGCGCGAGGGCCTGGTCGAACCGCGACCGGGCCAGGGCACCTTCGTACGCCGCACGCTGGGCCGCCCCGAGACGGGCACCGACTCGCCGCTGTACGCGGAGCTGGTGGCGTGGATGTCGAAGGCGGCCGGGGCCGGTCTGGAGCAGGAGGACGTGGCCGCGCTGGTCGCGTCGGCGATGGAGAAGCAGTACGCCGCCGGGAACGTGGCGGCAACGGGGGCCACGGGGGCCACGACAACTAGGAGCACAGGTGAGTGAAGGTATGTACGCGGGGGAACCGGCGATCGAGGCGTACGGGCTGGGTATGCGCTACCGGCGGGGCTGGGCGTTACGGGACTGCTCCTTCCGGCTTCCGGCGGGACGGATCTGCGGCCTGGTGGGCCCCAACGGGGCGGGCAAGACCACGCTGCTGAGCATCGCGGCCCATGTCCTGCAGCCTACGAACGGCTCGATCAGCCTCTTCGGTGAGGCTCCGGGCTCAGTGGAGTCCGGTCGGCGCACAGCGTTCCTCGCCCAGGAGAAGCCCCTGTTCCGCCGCTTCACCGTGGCGGAGACCCTGCGTCTGGGACGGGAGCTGAACCCCGGCTGGGATCAGCGCGCCGCCGAGGACATCATCCGCGCGGGCAACGTGCCCTTCGACGCGAAGATCAGCACCCTCTCCGGAGGCCAGCGCACCCGCGTCGCCATCGCCCTCGCCTTCGGAAAGCGTCCCGACCTGCTGATGCTCGACGAGCCGATGTCGGACCTCGACCCGGTCGTGCGCCACGAGATCATGGGCACCCTCCTCGCCGAGGCCGCCGAGCGCGGAACCACCGTGCTGATGTCCACCCACGTCCTCGCCGAACTGGAGAACGTGTGCGACTACCTCGTCGTCGTCTCCGGCGGCGGAGTGCGCCTCGCCGGTGACGTGGACGAGCTGATGTCCGTGCACACCCTGGTCACGGGCGCCAAGGAAGGTGACGGCATGCCTCCCGCCCTCGGGCACCACACCCTCGTCGAGTCCCGCACCAGCGGACGGCAGTTCACCGCGCTCATCCGCCCCGAGGGCCCGGTCACCGGCCCCTGGGACATGAACGCCCCGAACGTGGAGGAACTCCTGCTCGCCTATCTCCGCTCACCCGACGCGCCACCGCTGATCACCCCCACCGCCCAGGTCCACGGGCAGGGGTTCGGCACCGGGGCGGTGGCGGCATGAGCACCTTCACCCGCAGCTCGACCAGCACCTCGACCGGCTCCACGAGCGACGGCAAGAACGGGACCATGAACGGGACCACCGACGGGACCCTGGACGCGACCACCACGGAGGCCAACCGGCGCCCCCGACTCAGCGGTATGACCTGGCTGGCCTGGCGCCAGCACCGGGCCGCGTTCTGGACGATCCTCGCCGCCACCGCGCTCTCCGTGGCCTGGATCGTCTACCAGCGCGGCCAGCTGGTCGACTTCCTCGACGGCTACGGCCATCCCGGCAAGAGCCTCGACGAGGCGGGCAGCAAGTTCCAGCAGTACGTCGACGCGTTCTCCTTCGTCTCCATGGGTCTCCAGGCGATACCCATCCTGCTCGGTGTCTTCCTCGGAGCCCCGCTCATCGCGGGCGACCTGGAGAACGGCACCGCCAAGCTGGTAGCCGCCCAGTCCATGAGCCGGACCCGCTGGCTCGCCACGAAGCTGGCGCTGGCCGGACTGGTGGTCGTGGTGAGCACGGGCGTGTTGTCGGCCGTGTTCGGCTGGTGGTGGAACCCCGTCAAGTCCGAGGTCACGGTCATGGACTGGACCTCGGGCGCCGCGTTCAACACGACGGGCCCGGTGCCTGTCGCCCTCACCCTCTTCTCCGTCTTCGGAGGGGTGGCGATCGGTGTGGTGCTGCGGCGCACGCTGCCGGCCATGGTGGTCACCTTCGGTTTCACCGTCGTCCTCCAGCTCGTCTGGGGCTACTTCCTGCTGTCGCTCGGCAACGTCGTCACGATCACGACGAACAAGGGGGTCACGGGCGAGAGCGTGTCCCCGTCGCTCCCTCAAGGTGCCTACGAAATCGACCAGTCGTTTGTCACCGGCAGCGGGGATCTGGTGGGCTGGAGCACCTGTTCGGCGTCGCAGACCGACGCGGCACGGCAGGTGTGCCTGGACAAGGCCGATGTCGTGGGCTGGTCGGTGCAGTACCTCCCGATGTCGCAGATGAACGCCATGCAGTGGTTCGGGGCGTCGATTCTGTTCGCCCTGACCGCCGGCGTCGTGGCGTTCCTCTTCTTCTGGGGTCGTAAGCGGCTCGTCTGAGTCCGTACGACCCGCGCCCCTTCCTGGGGCGACGCGGCGCCCTGGTCCGCGACGGCCGCGGCTGGCGCTCCTGCCAGCTGCCGCGCCAGCCCCCGCCCGTGGGCCGGGGCCGCACCTCCAGCCGTGGTCCATGCCGGGTAGAAGGCCTCGGCGAACGCCGGGGTGTCCGCCTCGTGCGCCTGGCACGGGAAGTCACGAGCATTCGGCGCCCACGCGCGGAGGGCTGGGGCGACTCGTCGGCGTCGTAGCAGGTGACAGGGTGGTCGGCCCGCGCCAGGGAGCCGTGCGCGGCCCGGCCGGCCACCCGAGGGTCAGCCCGGGCCGCGCACGGCGCGGGGCCGGGCGCGCTGTGCACCCGGCCCCTCCAAGACTTTTTCTGGCCCCTCCAAGACTTTCTGCGGAGCGTCCCGCCGCCGACCCCGCCGTCAACACCCGCACGGGCGATCCTGGCCCCGCCCAACGGCAACATCTCCTGCGGTATCTCCTGCACGATCTCCTGCGCCTTCCCGTGTGGCATCTCTTGCGCGAGCCCCCGCGATCTTCCGGCATCTGCGCAGGTCACCATGCCCGCAGGGGCGTGGTCGGGGGTCTGACATCCCCCTCGGTGCACCCCACGACCGCCCCACCTGGAAGAAGAAGGGTGGGAAGGGAAGCGGGCGGGGAGCGCCTCGGGGACCGGGCGCCACCGAAGGCCAGGCAGACGGTTTTGAAGCCGAGCATGACGTGGAACTTCCCCAGCCCTATCGAGACTTCCTCACCAACATGGGTGGCAGTGGCGCGTCTCCGTACTACGGACTGATCCCGCTGGAGGACTGCACGCTCTTCACGATGAACTCCCGAGACACCAGCACGGACCCGAGAGGATTCAGCCGGGCCTACCGCCACACCCGCCGTGGTGACCTGTTCCTGCACGTCATCGAACGCGGCTGCAGCGATCTCGTCCTCATAGGCCTAACCGGCCCTCTCACCGGGCGCATGCTCATCGGCAACGCAGACGGCTTCTGGGGTCCGAACGTCTCCTCAGCCCCGGACTTTCTCGCCTGGTACGAACGATGGCTCGACCACATGGCTGCCGGACAGGACAACCGGGCCCTGGAACTCATCTCACCCCGGCTTCCAGCGCATCCGATTCGACAGCGGCTCGCTTACTCAGAGTGGCCGCGTCACAGAAGCTGAGCCAGAACCCGAGAACGGACAGCGGATGTTCACGACTTCGGGAGGCACCACTGCCCGGGGCTGTTCGGTCGCGGCAGTTTCGGGGAGTGGGGACGGGCCCCGTCAGTCGTCTAGAAGAGGCCGGCGCGCATGTGCTGCGTGAGGTTCTCGAGGATCTCGCGCAGCCATGGGCTGCGGGCGGCCGGCAGCCGGACCAGGGTGTGTTCGAAGGTCCCCGGGTCGGCCCGGAACGGGTGATGGGGACGCGGCGCGGGCGGGTCGTCGCGGAGAACGCCGTCAGGCGTGGTGCCCGAGGCGGGGAGGGGTAGGTGTGGCTCGGGGAAGGCCAGCCACATCCACACCCCGAACGGCAGCGGCACCGGGTATGCCGAGGCGGCCGGGCCGGCCGGGCTCCAGGGCTCCCCTGTCTGCGGGTGGATCGGCAGAAGGAGTATGTCGGCGTCCGCGTCGGGGGCGGGCAGTTCCGGTCCGGCAAGGAAGGCACACCGCGTCGGCGGGCCCGCTGGCAGCAGGGCATCGAGGGCGCGCTGGAACACTTCCGCGATCAGGCCGTGCGGGACCGTCACCGGCCGGCCGTCAGAGGCTGCCAACAGGTGAGCGAGCGCCCGGCCGGCTGCCGCCTCCCACTGCGGGCTCCATGACCACCAGTGGTCCAGCCCGAGCGGTGAACCCCATCTGCTGATCGGCGCAACCGGGGGCGTGCTCTTCCCCTCCACCAGCAGCTCCGTCCAGGAAAGCGTCGCGGTGTCGGCGTTGTCGACGGGGACGCGGCGCACGGCGTCCGGGGCGAGCCAGACCGCCTGCCAGAGTGAACAGTCGTCGATCCGGTTCGCCACAGGCAGGCCACACGCCTGGCAGGCCATGTTGGGGCCGTCGCCCCAGTCGAGGCCGCAGCAGTAGCCGCCGCCCTTCTCGGGGATGAGCACGGTGCCACGGGTATCCCCAGGTGCGATGACGATCGCGCCGGGCATGCCCTCGGACAGGGCGTAGACCGGCGCGTAGATGCCGCGGGTTGCCGCCTCGTCCAAATCGATGTTCTCCCATCTCCGCCATGGCGGCCCCCAGGGTTCCGGATCCACGGCGAACGTGCCCGACTCCATGAGCACGGGGAGCTGAATCCCGTTCCCGTACTTCTGGCGGGCGTGGGTCGGCAGTGCGACCTGGGACAGCGGGATGGTCAGCCTGGCCCCGCATCCTGCACACACGAAAGCGAACAAACGTCCTCCGCTAGAAAAACAGAGGGCATCGTCGCAGCTCCGCGGCGGACCGGCCAACGTGTTTTTCATCCGCTGCGGGGCGAAGTACCGCAAGCAGGTCCGGGCCGTGGGGATCACCCCAGTCATCGCCCGTCGCGGGACCGAACCCGGCTCAGGGCTGGGTGTCCACCGGTGGGTTGTCGAACAGAGCTTCGCGACACTGCACTGGTTCCGCCGGTTACGCATCCGCTGGGAGATCCGCGACGACATCCACGAAGCTTTTCTCACCCTGGGGTGGCGCGGGGCGTAGGCGAGAACCTCCTGGGCCGATGTGCCGTCCTACGTGACACGCCGCCGCTTCAGCGGGGGGCTCTCCGCTCACCGCGGATGGAGATTCCCACTCCTTGCCGTGCTCAACGTATAGCGCACCGGGGGGCTTGCGGCAAGGCCCCCGGCAGGCCGCAGAATCGCCGACCGAGGCCAGTACCTGCGAAAACGGGAGTTGCGTAGTGCGTGTGTTGTTGTCGACGTATGGGTCGCGCGGGGATGTCGAACCGCTGGTGGCGCTCGCGGTGCGGTTACGGGAGCTCGGCGCGCAGGTGAGCGTGTGTGCGCCGCCGGACGAGGTCTTCGCCCGGCTGCTGGCCAGGGTAGGCGTGGAACTGGTGGCGGTCGGCAGGCCGATGGGCACGATGACGGCGCCGTCGACGGAATCGGCGGCCTCCCGGCGTGTGACCGAGCTGGCCGCGCAGTTCGGCACGGTCGCCGCTGCCGCCGAGGGATGCGACGTCCTCCTGGCGACCGGGCTCGCGCACTTCTCCTCGCGGTCGGCGGCCGAGAGACTCGGCATCCCCTACGTGTACGCGACCTTCTGTCCGTTCCTGCTGAGGTCGCCGCACCAGGCGCCGCCCGCGCTGCTGGCGGGCCAGTCGTTCCCGCCGGAGGTGACGGACAACCGGGTGCTGTGGGACCTGAACGCCCGGACCTTCAACACGCTGCACGGCGGGGCGCTCAACGCCCATCGGGCCTCCGTTGGTCTGCCGCCGGTGGATGACGTCCACGGTTTCATCTTCACCGACCGGCCGTGGCTGGCCGCGGACCCGCTCCTGGGCCCGTGGCGGCAGACCCCGGAACTCGACGTCGTGCACACCGGGGCGTGGATCCTGCCGGACGAACGCCCGTTGGCGGACGACCTGCTGGCGTTCCTGGACACGGGCACACCCCCGGTGTTCGTCGGCTACGGCAGTATGCGCGGTGTCTCCGCGGACATCGCCCAGGTGTCCATCGAGGCGATCCGCGCGCACGGCTGCCGCGCGCTCGTCAGCCGCGGCTGGGCCGAACTGGCTCTGATCGACGACCGCGACGACTGTCTCATCGTCGGCGAGGTCAATCAGCAGGCACTGTTCGCCAGGGTTGCCGCCGTCGTGCACCACGGCGGCGCCGGCACTACGACGACAGCCGCCCAGGCCGGAGCGCCGCAGGTGATAGTGCCCCAGGCGGCGGACCAGCCCTACTGGGCCGGCCGGGTGGCCGCCCTGGGCATCGGCGCGGCACACGACGGCTCGGCTCCGACCACCGAGTCCCTGTCAGCCGCACTCGGCACGGCCCTCAGCCCCGAAACCCTCACACGAGCGAGGGCCGTGGCCGCCGGCATCCGCACCGACGGAGCAGCGGTGGCCGCGAAACTGCTGCTCGACACCGCCAGCCGAGAAAGGATGTCGGTGCCCGCGTGAACCACACGGGATCACCGAGCCGGGCACGTGCCCGGCACCGGGCCACACCGCCGACGCGGAAGGTCAGCCGCGCCGTCGACCTGGGGCCGACCGGACCGCTCGGCAAGCACTGGACCGGCAAAGGGCATCCCCAGCATCGGCCGGCTCTTCTTCGCCGACTCGCGGGGGCAGGACACCTGGTGCTCCGGCGGCCGGCCGAAGTTCAGGGCCGTTAAGTTGACACACCCGGCTCGTGCTCGACGATGACGGCCGGATCAAGGCCGATTACATGTTCCCGGGGGCCTGATCCGCAGTGGCAGAGGCGCCCGTTGGCCCGGTTGCCGCCGAGAGTGCCTCGGCTGTCGCCGCGTCGGCCGGCAGGAACGCCTCCAGCTTCAGCTCGGCAAGCGTTACGTCAACGGCGGTGGCGAAGGTGGTCACGGTCGTCATCAGACGCAGCTCACCATACGAGGACTGCAGGAGGAGCGGAACTGCGAAACCGAGTAGCCCGGCAGACGGATCCAGCTGGGGAACGTACCCAGTGAGCTCGGCACGCAGCTCTTCGAGGTGGCCGAGACGGGCCAGGATGTGGCGGGCCCATTCGGCGAGATTGTGGATGCGGGGAGCCAGGCCGTCGGGATGCAGCGCAAGACGGTAGATGTTCGTGCCCGGGCCGACCAGCTCGGGGGCCGCCCCCTCGGTGATCAGGTCGAATGCGGTGTTCGCGGCGATCAGGTCACCGCCGCGGTCCACAACCAACGCCGGATACGGCAGATGTCCGCGGAGGATGTGGCCGATTGCCGTGCGCACGGGAGCCAGCACCGGGTCGTCGAGTGGGCTCTCGGGGTAGGCGGGTGCGTACCCTGCGGCCAGCAGTAGCTCGTTGCGCTCCCGCAGCGACAGTTCCAGCGACTCGGCGAGGCGCACGACCATGTTCCGGCCGGGGACGGACCTGCCCGATTCGATGAAGCTGAGATGGCGCTGCGTGGTGCCCGCCCGAAGCGCCAGGTCGAGCTGGCTGAGATGACGGCGGGTACGCCGTTCGCGAAGCGCACGAGGGAAGTCCACGGGACCTGTTGTATCGGCGGCGGAGGGGCTCAGGCCATTCCCCGCAGGGAATTGGCATTACTCGCGCCGGTCGTGAAAATCGCCGGCATGGACATCGGTGTACTGCTTCCGACCGGAACCGCACAGTGGGGCCCGGCCGACGACCCCCGCGAGCTGGTCGCCTTCGGCCGCCAGGCGGAACGCCTGGGCGTCTCCTCGCTCTTCGTCAACGACTCCCTGATCAGCCCGCGCATCGAAGCGCTCACGATGCTGGCCGCGCTCGCTCCGGCGACCGAGAGCGTGACATTGGGTACGGCTGCACTGATGCCGTTCCTGCGTCGGCCGGTCCAGGCCGCGCAGTCACTTGGATCGATCGACGTGCTGTCCGGTGGCCGGCTCACCGTGGCCGTCGGCGCCGGCTTCCCCGGCCGCTTCGGGCGGCCCCTCTACACGCTGTCCGAGCTGCCGTGGGAAAGGCGCTTCGCCCGCCTGGACGAGACTGTCGCGCTGTGGCGGGCCCTATGGGACGGCGCCGACTCCTTCCACGGCGAGATCCTCCAGTTCGATGACATCCCGCCCACGACCAGACCGTCCCAAGTCGGCGGTCCGCCCATCTGGCTCGGCGGCGCGACCCCCGCAGCGCTGGCCCGGACCGGCCGGATGTACGACGGATGGCTGCCCTACCCGCCCGACCCAGCCGACTACGCATCCGGCCTCCGCGATGTCCGCCGAGCTGCGGCCGGCGCCGGGCGTGCAGCCGAGGACATCACCTCCGCACTGTTCGTCTCGGTCCGGATCGACGACGACGCCGAGAGCGGACGTCGAGCGCTGGAGGCCTACGCACGCGCCACATACGGCATGCCGCTGGAGGAGCTGGAGAGGATCCAGGCCGTTGTCACCGGCTCCGCCGACCAGGTGCTCCGGCGCCTGGGACAGTACGTCGCCGCCGGCGCCCAGCACATCGTCGCACGACTCGGTGCCCTGGACCTGCGCTCCCAGCGCGACCAACTCGAACGGATCGCAGACCTGATCCCCGCCATACAGAAGGCAATGGATCACACTGCCGTCTCGGAAGGCTCCCGAGAGGGCGTTGACTCCCGTTCCCGATGATGTGCTGTCGCCCGTTCGTGGATGATGCGACGGTTCCGCCGTCGTGTCGTGCGCATGATGGGGTCGCGGGCATGGAACGGATGCCGTACGCAACCGACTTGTCCGACGAGCAGTGGGCGTTGATCGAACCGCCGGTCACCGCGTGGAAGCAGGAGCGGGTGGCGCGGTCGGCGGCCGAGGAGGCGGGCTCCTGCGACGTGCGTGAGGTCGTGAACGCGCTGCTCTACCAGAACCGGGCAGGCTGTCAGTGGCGGCTTCTGCCGCATCACCTCCTGGCCTGGTCGGCGGTGTTCTACTACTTCGCCCTGTGGCTCCAGGACGGCCTTGACCAGCGGGATCCAGGAAATCCTGCGCTGCCAGGTGCGGGAGCGGTGCAGACGATTGACGGCGGCGTCGGCATCATCGACTTCGACGACTGCGGCACCGGCCACTACCTCCTCGACATCGCCACCGTCCTGTCCTCCGTCCACGGGATGGGGGAAGTGCGGTGGAGCCCGTGCCGGAGGATGTTCCGGGCCACAAGCGGCGCTCGACGCGTTCCTCGTCGAGGTCGAGGTCGAGATCGGCCAGCAGTAACAGCAGCGCCGTTTCCAGCCGCGGCTGCGGTACGTCTGGCGTGTTCATGTATGGCAGTCCTCTCGCCGAAACGCTGGCATCACAGTTCCTGAGACGTCATGGGCCCCGGCTCATCCGCTCGTGGGCCGGGGCCAAGCGGCAAGAGCCTTCCGGTCTGTCTTGCCCCGGTCGTTCACCGGGAGCTGGTCGAGCAGTACATACCGGGCGGGGACCAGAGCGGGCGGCAGCGCCTTGCGCAGCTGTTTGTCGATCAGGGCCGCGTCCAGCGAACTGCCGCAGCAGAAGGCGACCAGATGCCGGGCGATGCCCTCGCCCTCCGCGAGGAGGACCGCGGCTGCCACGCCCGGCAGAGCCCGCAGCTGATGCTCGATCTCCGCCGGTTCGACGCGCTGACCCCGGATCTTCGTCTGGTGGTCGGTCCGGCCCAGATAGAGCAGACCTGCTTCATCGCTTCGGCGCACCACGTCACCGGTGCGATACCAGAGGCGGCCGGCCGACTGGAGAAACGCCCCTCGTCGTCCTCGGATCGCAGATAGCCGGAGAACATCTGAGGACCACTCACACACAGCTCACCCTCACCGGGGTGCGGCTTGCCGGTCTCGTCCAGCAGCACCGCCTCATGGCTGGGAAACAGTCGGCCGATGGGCACGATGCCATGGTCACCGGGGTGCCCGTCCTCCGGTGACCAGCGGTGCACCGAGCATGCGATCGTCAGCTCCGTCGGGCCGTAGAGGTTCTCCACGGTGGAATTGGATGCGGCCGACTGCCAGGCGGTCGCATCCTCGTGGAGCAGAGTCTCCCCGCAGAACAGGCTCCACCGCAACGAGGGCAGGGAACCGGCCGTCAGCGCACCGGAGCGCCGCAGCAACGCGATGGCCCCGGGAACGGAGAACCAGACAGTGACCTGTTCCCGTGCCACGAACTGCGGCAGGCGGGCCAGCGCAGGGCATCCATCGGATGGTCGCGGAGCAGCTCGCCGAGCCGGTCGGCCGGGAGGTCCGGTGGCAGCGGGACTACCGCCGCCCCCGCGCACCTGCAGGATGCCCGCGTAGCCGGTGAAGGTCCGATCCGCCAGGATGCCGACCGAGCGGGGCTCACCCTCGGGGTGCGCCGACCGCAGGACGGCGGCCCAGCGATCGGCTGTGGTCTGCAGCTCCGTGTAGCTCACCCGGCGGGGGCCGATACTCAGGGCCACCCGGTCCGGAACGCGGTTTCGGCTGTGCCGTACAAGATCCTCCAGACGAGGCTTCGCGGCCGCATCGTCAGCTTCGCAGGGCGCTCTCGTCACCGCATCTCCCGTTCCCTGTGCGACGCCCCGGGCGGCGGGGCACGAACGCGGCCATCGTGCCGGGCCGCGGCCCGCCGCAACAGCTCCTTCCGGCCGCCCGTCGGAGCAGGCCCGAACGGCCATGCCCGTTCGGGTACCCCCGCACGTCCCTACCGGCGATGAGCAGTCGAATGCCTGCCGTCGTTCCCGTTCGGCTTCGTGTAGCCGGGCGCCAGTTCGAGCACGAGGTCCACGACGAGCTCCGGTCGTACGACGAAGGGCGAGTGGCCGGTGGGCCACTCGCGAACCGATGTGCAGCGCTGGGCCAACACGCGTTGCAGTTCCGGATCGATCGCCCGGTCCCGGGTGCAGACGACGTACGTGGATGGCGTGTGCTTCCAGCTCTGACGCTCGGGAACGCCCCGCCCGCACCCTGGCGCCTGAACACGGAGCAGGTCCACCGCCCAGGCGGCGCGATCCTCGGGGCCGTCGGCGTAGAAGACGTCGGCGGCCGCGTCGCGGCGGATGAAGGTGGAGTCGTCTGGCGCGGACACGATGGCGTCGCGGAGCCGACGAGTCGCACCGCCCACACGCGCCGCGCTCTCACCTGCGTCGAGCACGAAGGCCGCAAGGTAGACGAGGTGTGCCGCGCCCCGGAGACCCGTGATCACTGAACCCCCGTAGGAGTGTCCGAGGACGACGGGCGGCTCGTCCAGTGCGTCAACGGCGGCCTGAACCGCCGCCGTGTCCGCTCTCAGGGAGCCGCGGTGCAACTCGGGCATGACCACGTGCGCACCTGCGGCGTGCAGGCCCTGCGCGACCAGGGCGAAGTGCTCGGCGCGGTGGTACAGACCGTGGACCAGTACTGCGCCGGCCATGGCAATCGCCTCCCTGCTCGCCCGTCGGGGCACCGCGCGACGTCTCCGGAAGCGGCGGACGCCGACATCGACGAGTGATGAGTCGAGGGCACGAGCCCAGCGTCGAGTTCATCCTGCCCGCGGAGCTAACCCCAAGGCTCTTCATCGTCCTCATCGCCGCCCCACTTCGGCACGGCGACCTTTCCGACACACCACATATTCGGCGGATACAGCCACCGACGAGGTCTTGCGGACCTGTGACGTGATGGGTGCGGTGCTGCCGTCCAGACGCTCGTACTCCTGCCCTCAGGAGAACGAGCAGCCGATGTTGCCTGTTCGGGCAGTCATCGCGCCCCGGAGCTTCCTGACCCGACACCAGTGACAGGTTTAACGTCTCGGAGTGAACCTTTGGACTTCCCTTGAGCCTGCGTCCGCGACTGTGGATCCGGGTGGTGCTACGACGGTGCGACTGCGGCTGCGCAACACCGGCGATGTGGTGGACGAGTACCGGTTCGAGGTGGTGGGGGCTCTGGCTACCTGGGCGGTCGTCGTGCCGCCGGTGTTGCGGTTGTATCCGGGTACGACTGGTTCGGTGGATCTGACGTTCTCTCCGCCGCGAACACCCGATGCAACGGCGGGTCCGAGTCCGTACGCAGTCCGGATCACGCCGACGGAGCATCCGGAGGCAACGACGATTCCTGAGGGGAATCTAACGATCACTCCGTTCGTGGACGTGCGTGCCGAGTTGGTGCCGCCGACGGTGAAGGCCCGTTTCCGGGGGCGTCCGAGGCTGGCAATCGACAACATGGGCAATACGAAGTTAACGGCGTCGGTGAGGGGGAGTGACAACGGGGATCAACTGTCGTACGATATTCACCCGAGCAATGTGCAGATCGAGCCGGGTCGTGCGGCGTTCGTGAAGGCGACGTTGAAGCCGCGGCAGATTATCTGGTTCGGATCGCAGGGGCACCAGCCCTATAAGCTGGCGGTACAGCGGTCGGGGGTTGCACCACTGGATGTGGAGGGCATGTATGTACAGAAGGGTTTCCTGCCGCGCTGGCTGGCGACGCTCCTGAGTGTTCTCACGGCACTGACGATCGCGTTCGTGATGCTGTGGATCGCCTACAAGCCCCAAGTCCTCAGTGCCGCAAAGGAGAAGCAGGCAACAGACTTCAGCACCCTGGCTCCCCCAATCTCCCCGACACCCGATGCACCGAAAGCCCCGTCAAACGAGCCCGCGGCCTCCGAGCCGGCGGCCCCTGAGCCCGCGGCCTCTCCTCCTGCTCCGCAGAACTCCCCGGAGAGCGGGGACGACGGGCAGGCGGCGCGGCCGGAAGCGACGCAAGACGGGCCCAGCAGCGTCGTCCCCGCGAACAACGTCCTGCTGCAGAACACCGCCACCAAGAAGTGCGCCGACATTCCGAGTGAGGGTAACGGTGAGAAGGGTGGCCGGGTGCAGCAGTTCACGTGTATCGAGAGCGCCGATGACAATCAACTCTGGAATCTCGAGGTACGTTACTCAAGCCTTGGCCCAGGCGGCTCCGCCCTCTTCCAGATACGCAACGCCAAGGATCAATACTGCATGGACCTACCGGGCTCCGGAGCCCAGTCCATTCACGCGGCGATTTCCGAGGCAGACTGCGTAGGTACGACGGACGACAACCAGTTGTGGTGGATCGACAAGCAGGATAGTGGCGCCTACTGGATACGCAACTTTGCCAGCAACGATATGTGTCTCGAAGTGGCTGGGAATGAGTCAAGCGCCGACGAGGTGCGACTCCTGCTCTTCTACTGCACCAACACCGACGACCAGGAGTGGCAGATCGTCAGCCCCTAAAAGAGGTGGGTCGCTGAGCTTTTTCCATCCTCAATGTGAGCTGGCTAAATGAAGGGTGAGGACGGCTTGGACGAGGTTCGTGATTGCGGGTCGTCGATCAGCGGAGTTTGCGGCGAATCCGCCAGGACTTCAGGGTGGCGATGGCCTGTTCTACCAGGGCCCAGAGCCCAAGGCTTCGGCGTAGTTGCGTGACATCCGATTCGCGATGATTTGCCGGGCGATCCGAGTGGACTACCGTGGGTGCCGTCGCATCAGCGCTGATCCCGTCGGAGGCGTATCGGCCTACCCCCGACCACCTGCCGCGAGGCAGACGAGGACGGCCAGAGGGTGACCAACTGGTGCAGCCAGCCTTCGGCCGCCCACCGCTTCAGGTAATCGCCGTCGAGCAGGTGCACCCCCTGGCCCGCGGCCCACCGAGCGTCCTCGTCGGTGAACTCCTCCACGCTGATCATCAGCCGGGCCGTACGCCCAGCGCCGAACCGCACCGCATCCCACGGGGGAGCCGTGTCCCGCAGCGGAGCCGGACCCGTGTGGACGGCGATCTCAAGCCTTTCGTCGTCACCAGGGTGCCAGGCAAACACCCGGGGTCTGCCCTCCACGGTCTCGGAGATGACGCGCCAGAAGCCCTCCCGCCGCAGCAGTATCCGTTGCGCCGCCTTCGCCAGCCCCCACTCGTCCAGCCCCGCAAGTTCCCGCGGCTTGTACACGCCGTCGCGCCGGCGGAGATACCGCGTGAAAGGCACCGACAGGACAACGAACGGCACAAGATAGAGCCCGGAGGCCAGCCGACCGAACCGAGCTTCAATACTGTTGAACACCCCCAGCGGGACAACAAGAACGAAGGCCAGGACGAAGATCCCGCCGACGAGTTTCCCCACACCCCGCCAGGTGAGCCTACTGATCCCGCTCAACTGCAACTCCAGCCGCTTCCGCTGACGCACGGCCCGACGCGTCCCCGGCGCAGGCGGACGTAACCGTCTCAGCACCATCTCGTTCACCCCGCACCACCGCCCCCTCCGGAGATGTCATGTTCCGTGTGAGTACCCATGTGTGAGGCGGCGCTATCAGGCTTCAGGCGAAGTTGTGCGCCGTCCGCTTCGTGATCATGCGAGTCCGACGAGGGCGAGTGGCCTGAGGGCGTCACGGGCGTTGCCCCGCAGCCCGGCGGCGATGTTGGTGCTCTCTGCGGGGCGGAGAGCGCCGATGGCGAGATTACGCCAGGTGGCCATGGCACGAGGTCCGGCGCCGGTCCGCAGTTGGGCGGCGTCCTCGGCGAGACTGGTGACCGCGTGGACGGTCTTGATGCTGATTCTCCCGGTCCTGTGTTCCACGCGGCGCTTGAGCTGAACAGCCTGGCAGGCACCGGGAAAGAGCAGGTTGTTCACCGTGCACACCTTGATCCGGCGGATCTCGCCCCGCCCGTGCCCGGCATCGCGGGCGCGTGACTGCAGCGGAATCCGCTTCCAGGGAAGGGACTTGAGCTGCTTGCGGAGCTTCTTCTGATTCCCCTTCACGATCACGATGTAGTGCGCGCCCCGGCCGAGCAGATAGCCGGCGTGCTCACGCTGGGTATGCATCGCGTCGCTGGTCACGACCATACCCGCCAGGTCGGCGACGATCTCCAGCAACGGCTTGAAGCAGGTGATCTCGTTCGTCTTCTCGCCCACGTCCAGCTGCGCCATCACCAGGCCGCGGACGTGGTCGCAGGCGGCCAGCAGGTGGATCTTCCGGCCCTCGGGCCTGGCCGCTCCGTGGAGGCTCTTGCCGTCAACCGCCAGTCCGCGCAGCCGGCTGTCGGTGGTGGTGCGCCGGTCGGCCAGCCAGCAACCCACCGCCCTGTCCAACGCGTCGCCGTCGATGCGGTCCAGCAGCCGCCGCACTGTCGATTCCGCCGGCAGGCACCGCTTCGGCAACAACGGATCGGGCCGTACACCAAGGCGTTCAGGACAGCGGACGGAGCGTCGGCGATCCACTCGCCGACCGCCAGCAGGGAGTCGCTCCGGCCAGCACCGCCCACGCGCTCAGCGCGAGCACGACGACCAGAGCGTGCCGCACACCGCGCGGATCGCGCGGGTCGGGCACCTCGCCGAGTCGCTCCAGCAGGCCCGGGACATCCTCGGGCACGGCCTCGCGATGCACGCGGAGTTGGTCAAAGGCGGGCGGGATCAGCGATGATGCGTCGGCAGGCACGGTCTTCCACTCGGAGCACGGGGCGTAGAGAACTCTATGATCTCGGAAACCGTGCCTGTCACGTTCCGGGAGCGTCACCGAGCTGGCAGATCGCTATGAACCGGGTGTCATACGACTACGCCGAAGCCCTGGCCCAGAGCCTTGCGGGGGATCGGTTGACGGCCTGCTGACTGCGGGAGAGGCAGGGCTTCGGCGAAGTCTTCTGATGTCCGTTTAATGATCAGGTGAACCTGAAGAGCGCGAGGGGGTGTGAGACACGGAGGTTGCGGCGAAGGGCGGTGGCGATGTTGGTGACGCCCGTCAGCCGCACGAGGTTGCGCCTGGTCAATGTCGGTTAAAGGGCTTCCGTGGCCGTGTTCGATGCACGCACCGTGGTGTTCCTCGTGGTGGTGGGGCTCGTCGTTGTCCTGGGTTGCTACTTGACGGCTTGCGTCCTCAAAGAACGCAGCCGACGCCGACGTGTTGTGCGCATTGGTGAGCACACTCCGGCCCGCTGCGTCCACGCCCATCACGTGGCTCGCGCCGAGTTGTCCGTCCAGTGTGTCGGAGCGCCAGGCGAACTCGTAGCGGTAGGTGCGCCCGGATGCCGCGTGGACGTGTGTGGCGGCCATCAGTCGGGTGCCTGTGGTGAAGAGCCCGTCACCGAAGATGATGGTGCGCAGTTCGGCGGTGGTGGCGTTCGGGTGCCGTGCCCGGTACGTGCGTACGGCGTCCTCGGTGGTGGAGCCTGGACCGGACAGGAATTGTGCCGCGGTGCTATGGAGGTTGGCCTCGGTGCTGCCTGCCAGGATGCCGAGCGGGGCGAGGTAGAGACTGCCTTCGTCGAGATTGGAGCCGATCAGCAGGTCGGTGTCGCTTCCCCGCGCGGCCAGCACCGTGGCGGGTGTTCCTCGGCGACCAGGCTGAAGGACGTGATGCCGCCCAGCGGGTGGTGTCGGGTGAGCGTGCGCAGATCCTGTCCGCCCAGGCGGGGCAGGAGGGCGACGAGACGGCCATCGGGGATGTCGGCCAGGGCTGTGGCCGTGGGCTCGGTGACCAGTTCGCGACCGACCTCGCGGGTGACGATGTCGGCCTGGGGTGTGAGGGCTCCGGTGCCGGTGCCGCTCTGGATGACGGCCCGTCGCACCAGGCCGGATGCGGCGGGATCGGCGAGGATGCCGCCGACGATGACGGCTCCTGCGGACTGGCCGAAGAGGGTCAGGTTGGCGGGGTCGCCGCCGAAGCGGTCGATGTTGTCGCGGATCCAGCGCAGGGCGTCGAGGCCGTCGAGCATGCCGCGGTTGTCCGGCGTGTCGGGCAGGTGCAGGAAGCCGGGTATGCCCAGGCGGTAGTTGACGGTGACCAGTACCACGCCGTCGCGGGCGAAGGCGGTACCGTCGTGGAGCGGCGCGCCGTTGGAGCCGGCGACGACGACGCCGCCGTGGACGAACACCGTGACCGGCCGCCCCGGGCCGTCGGTCCGCAGGGCCCAGATGTTCACGGTGAGGTAGTCCTCGCCGCGCTGCCAGCCCGGGCCGAAGTAGGGGGACATGTCGAGGGTGCCGAAGGCGTCCCGGACGGGCTGGGGCGCGGTCGGTCCCATCCGTGTCGCGTCCCGTACCTCGGTCCACCCGGGGCGCGGGCGCGGCGCGGTGAAACGCTCGCGGCCGACGGGCGCAGTGGCGTAGGGCACGTCGAGGAAGACGGCGGCGTGTTCGTGGCGGCGGCCTCGGACCGGGCCCCGGGTGGCGGGGGGATGACGAAGTCGGCTGGTGTCACGTGAGTGTCTCCTCGCTGCCGGATGTCCCGGCTTGGCGAACGGTTCGGCGCGGTGCCGGTGACCGCCCTCGGGGGTAATGCCGTTGCGTTAGCTCGTGGGCGTAGGCTGCTGGGCAGTGTTCCCGGGGGTGGTTCGGGTGTCTGGGGATGTCGGCGAGTTATCGGGCCTGGGTTTGCTGGCCTGGGTGTATCCGTCCGGTCTGGTGGATCGTGCGGTGGCCGTGTGTGGTCGTGCGGAACAACGCAGACGCCTGCTGCGGGCCCGGCTGGTGGTGTACTTCGTGCTCGGGCTGGCCCTGTTCTCGCCGGCGCCGTATCTGGACGTGATGCGGCATCTGGTCGAGGGCCTGCGGAGCCAGGGTCTGCTGGGTGACTGGCGGGTTCCGGCGGAATCGTCGCTGTTCAGGGCCCGTCAGTGGCTGGGTCCGGAGCCGCTGCGGGTCCTGTTCACCACGACCGCAGAACCGATGGGCACCGAGAGTACTCCGGGGGCGTTCTGGCGGGGGCTGCGGATGCTGGCGGTGGACGGGACCTGCTGGGACGTTGCCGACAGCTCGGCCGACGAGGCTGCCTTCGGCCGCCCCGGAAGCAGCCGCGGTCACGACAGGGGCTCCTTTCCCCAAGTACGGATGGCCTGCTTGATCGAAGTGGGCACGCACCTCGTGCTGGACGCCGAGCTGGCCGGCTGGCGCACCGGGGAAGTCACCCTGGTGGGCCGCCTGCCCCGCTCCTGCGGGCCGGGACAACTTGTCCTGGCCGACCGGGAGTTCCTCGGAGTGCCGTTGTGGCAGGCCTTCACCGTTACCGGCGCCGACCTGCTGTGGAGGGTGCCGGCCAATCCGCGCCCGGGCGAGCCAGGTCCGGTCGGCAGTGTTCCAGGCGTCGCTGGAGTATCCATCGGCTGACGGTGTTTCGCGCCACCCGGCACCGCGCCCCTTGCGGAACACGAAGCGGGCGTAGAGCTCGGTGCACAGCAATGTCGAGGCGACAGTGATGATTGCGTTCGAGATCCACCAGGGCAACGCCATGGCCAGGAGTGGCACCGCGAAGCTGGAGAGGACCCCGACTCCGCCGCCGAAGATCACGAACCTGATGAAGGAGTCGACGGGCCCGGGGGTGGCGGGGGCTGCGGTTGCCGTTGCCGGCTTCTTCGGGGGGAGTGGCGCCCGGGGCGATCAATTACTTGACTCACGCAAATATAATCAGATTGCTTGACTTGCGCAAGTTAAGTCCTGGTGTGTTGCCGTCCGCTCAGGAACGGGGCCGGACCAGCCCTGCGTCGTACGCCATGATCACGGCCTGGACGCGATCGCGTGCGCCGAGTTTGGCGAGCACGCGGCCGACGTGTTTCTTCACCGTGGACTCGGTGAGCACGAGTCGTTCGGCGATCTCGGTATTGGTCCATCCTCTGGCGATGGCGAGCAGTACCTCGTGCTCGCGGTCGCTGAGCTCGCCCAGCCGCCGATCGGCGGCCGGAAGTGTGGCGTCGCCGGGGGCGAGGACCTGGCGGGCGTACGCGTCGAGGAGGCGTCGCGTCAGACGGGGCGCGACGACCGCATCGCCGCCCGCCACGGCCCGGATGCCGGCGAGTACCTCCTCGGGGCGGGCCTCCTTGAGCAGGAAACCGCTGGCTCCGGCGCGCAGGCCGGCATGTGCGTACTCGTCGAGGGCGAAGGTGGTGAGGATGAGGACGCGGGTGCGGCCGCCGGCGGCAACGATGCGGCGGGTGGCCTCGATGCCGTCCATGCCCGGCATCCGGATGTCCATCAGGGCGACCTCCGGCCGGAGGTCGGCGACCATACGGACCGCCTCGGCGCCGTCGCGGGCCTCACCCACGGCGCTCATGCCGGGAGTGCCCTGCAGCAACATGCGGAAGCCCAGGCGCTGCAGTGGCTGGTCGTCGGCGATGAGGACGGTGGTCATGCAGCGGGGTCTCCGGCGACGGGCACGCGATAGGTCCGGCGGGGATCCTCGGCGTCGGCGCCTTCGAGGGTGACGTCCACGATCCAGCCGGGCCGGTCGGTACGCGGTCCGGCGATGACGGTGCCGCCGTACATCGCGGTCCGCTGGTGGATGCCCACGAGGCCGTGGCCGGACGCGTCGGGACTGGCATCCGTGTGCCGGTCGCCAGGCCGCGGCCCCGTGTCGGTGACCCGCACCCGGATGGCGCCCTTTGCGGTGGTCACGGTGGCGTGCGCGGCGGAACCGGGCCCCGCGTGCTTGAGGGTATTGGTCAGGGCCTCCTGGACGATGCGGTAGACCGTCAGCTGTATTCCGCCACTGAGGGCGGTCAGGTTTCCTTCGGTCCGGTAGGAGACGCTCAGGCCCGCGGCGCGCACGCGGGCGAGCAGCGTGTCCAGGTCCACGAGGGAGGGCTGCGGGCTGAGGGGAGCTTCCTCCGGCTCGTCCCCGAGCACGCCCAGCACCCGTCGCACCTCACCCATGGCCTCACGGCCGGTGTCCCCGATCAGGCGCAGTGCCTCGGCGCTCTGTTCGCCCTGGCTGACGGCAAGGGCGGCGGCCCCGTCGGCGAGGCCCACCACGACGGCGAGATTGTGACCGACGATGTCGTGCATCTCGCGGGCCACACGGTGGCGTTCGGCGGCCGCGGTCAGACGTTCGCGTTGATCCCGCTCGATCTCCAGGCGGGCCGCCCGTTCCCTCAGCGCCGCCAGGTACACGCGCTGGGTGCGCAGCGCCAGAGCCAGGGCGACGGCGGCGATCTCCTGACTCACCACAAGCAGCAGGGCCGGTGCGGGATTGCCGGAGGGCAGCAGGCACCACACCGCCGCGCTCGTCTCGACGAGTACGACGGCCGATGCCCAGCCGAGCAGCCGCAGCGGGCCGTGCAGGGCCAGGTTGTGCAGGGCGGTGAGCAGACAGGCGCCGGCGAGCAGCCACAGGTTGAGCGCCAGGGGGATCACGGAGGCGACGGCCACGACGGCGAAGACGGTCGCGGGCGCCCGGCGCCGCCACCACAGCGCCAGCACCATGGCGGCGGTGATGGCGACGAGGGCGGTGAGCGGCAGGTCCGGGCGCTTCGCGTCGAACAGCCTCCGGTCGCTGGCGGCGCAGGCGTCCACGAGCGCCGTGGTGGCGGCGACCGCGACGACCGCGCAGTCCAGCAGCCACGGGCGGGATCCGTCGGCCCACCGCAGACGGCGCTGGGCGCGCAGCATCCGGCCCAGGAACGGATGCGCCCAGACGGCTTCCAGCCCCGGGGGCGGCGCGAGACCGGCCCCCGGGGCGCGAGACACGGCGGCGGCCGGGGGGTGGTCGGTCGCCACCGTCGCCCTCGCGGTCATCGCAGGTATGCCTCCTTCACGGGAATCCGGTCCCGTATCGGCCGGTCACGCATCGGTCTTGGCGAGCCGGTACGCCGCGCCCGCCAGGGTCAGCGCCACCCAGCCGGCGAACACCGCCAGCCCGGCCCAGGGGCCGAGCGAGTCGGACGCCTGATGCAGATGGGTCACCGCCTGTCCGGACTCGTTCGGCAGGTAGGGCGTGACGTCGTCGCGGATGGAAGAGGGCAGCAGCCCCGTCAGACCGGGCACGATGAGCAGAACGGACACCAGGACGGCGATGCCGCCCGCGGTGGAGCGCAGCAACGAGCCCAGCGCCACGCCCCACACGCCGACCAGCGTCAGGTACAGCCCGACGCCGATCAGGACGCGCAGCACCCCGGGGTCGGAGATGCTCTGTGCCATCTCGGTGTCCTTGAGTACCAGTCCGCCCACCCAGAAGGAGCCGAGGGCGGTCGCGCAGGCCAGGGGCAGGATGGCGGAGCCGAGGACCAGGCTCTTCGACCACAGCACCGGGAGCCGCGTGGGTACGGCGGACAGCGTGGCACGGATCATGCCCGTGGTGTACTCGCTGGCCGCGATCATGACGCCGAGCACGCCGAGGGCGAGTTCGGCGAACGTGGTGCCCGTCGTGGCCAGGCCCACCGCCCCTTCCGAGACGTCCGGGCCGTTGCCGCGGCTCTCTCCGGGGGTGAAGACGGCTGCCGCGATGATCCCGAAGGCCAGGACCATCACGACGGCCAGGGCGAGGGTGATCCAGGTCGAGCGCACCGACCAGAACTTGCCCCACTCCGAGCGGATCACCCCGGCGAAGGTGACCTTGTAGACGGGCCGGGCCGAGTCGCGCCCGGCGGCGGTGGAGGTGTCGGCTGCGGTGGTGGTCATCAGGCGGCCTTCCCCGAAGTGGCGATCTGGGTGCCGTGGTACTCCACTGCGTCGCTGGTGAGTTCCATGAACGCCTCCTCCAACGACACTGTCTGTGAGGTCAGTTCGTACAGCGGGATCTGGTGCTGCGCGGCCAGGGAGCCGATCTGGCGGGCGTCCAGTCCTACGACGACGAGTTCCTCCGCGGTGGTGGAGGTGATGGTGACGTCAGGGCCTGACAATGTGGCCCGCAACCGCTCCGGTTCGGTGCTGGCGACCTTCACTCCGCGCCCGCCGGCCTGCTGGATGAAGGCCTCGACCGTGGTGTCGGCGAGCAGTCGGCCACGGCCGATGATCACCAGGTGCTCGGCGATCAGGGCGGTCTCGCTCATCAGGTGCGAGGACAGCATGACCGTACGGCCCTCGTCCGCGAGGCGGGACAAGAGGTTCCGCACCCACAGCACGCCCTCGGGGTCGAGGCCATTGACCGGCTCGTCCAGCATGACGATCTCCGGATCGCCGAGCAGGGCCGCAGCGATGCCGAGCCGCTGCCCCATGCCCAGGGAGAAGGCGCCGGCCCGCTTGTGGGCGACGCTCTGCAGTCCGGCGAGTTCGATGACCTCGTCGACCCGGTGACGGGGTATGCCGTGCGTGCGGGCGAGCGCCTTCAGATGGGCGAATGCGCTGCGGCCCGGATGGACGGACTTGGCCTCCAGCAGGCTGCCGACCTCCTGGAGTGGCGCCTGGTGCTGTGCGTAGCGCTTGCCGGCCACCGTCACCGATCCGGCGGTGGGCTTGTCCAAGCCGATGATCATGCGCATCGTGGTGGACTTCCCGGCACCGTTGGGCCCGAGGAAGCCGGTGACCTGACCGGGCTTGACGGTGAAGGTCAGGGCGTCGACGACGGTCTTGTGCCCGTACCGCTTGGTGAGTTGCTGAACGTCGATCACGGGTCGTTTCTCCCGCCTGTGCGGCTGTGCTGGCTTGCGTCCAAGCTAGGAGCGGGGAGTGACGCGATCGCGGGGTCGGAAGCGATGTTGGTACCCAGGTACCACTGCGGGCGAGGGATGTCCGCTGCCGCCAGGGAGTCGGTGACGCCGAGAGCGGGCAGGATCACGGCATCGACGAACCGGTGCAGGTAGGCGCCGCCGAGGGGCGGATCCCCGATCAGCGTGCAGGCGAGCACGCCCGCGAGCAGCAACAGCGGCAGCCGGTCCGACGCCTGTTCTTGTGCAGGGAGTTCGCCTCGCTCCACCGCCCGCGCGACCACCGCGTCGAGTCGACCGGGACCGGGCCTGCGCAGTGCGGACACCAGATCTGGGTGTGTGTGCATCGGGCTCATCAGGCCTCGTATCAGCGCACCGTCCTGATGCAGTCGCTCCTCGCCCCGCCTTTCGATCAGCCCGTGCAGGTCGCCGGCCAGCGAGCCGCTGTCGACGATGTCGACGTCGAAGGGGGAGAGGTGCCGCAGGGCCTGCAGCACCAGCTCGTGCTTGCCGCTGAATCGGCGGTACAACGTGACTTTGCTGCAGTGCAGGCGGGCTGCGACGGCTTCCATGGTCAGGGCGTTGTAGCCGAGGTCGCGCAGCAGGGTGATCACCGTCTCGTACAGCTCGGCCCTGCGCTTGGGCCCGAGCCCGTCCTGGCGGGCCGCCGGGAACCCGGTCCTTGGTGTGATCGTGTCTGCCATGCCGATTCCCATTCAACGCTTTGCAGGGGGCGGGGTCAGGCCGTGCGGTGACCGGCGTACGGCCAGGACGGCGATGTCGTCGTGCCGTCCCTCGTCCCTGGCGAACGCGCGGGCATCCTCGTACAGGGCCTGCGCGAGGTCGGTGGGGGAGAGCCCGACGTGGTCCTTGAGCCGCTCTTCGACCGGATAGAAGGTGCCGTCGGCGGCCCGGATCTCGGTGAGTCCGTCCGTGCTCAGCAGCAGCGTCGAACCGGCGGGGAACGCGAACCAGTCGACCGTCGCGGGCGCGTCGGAGAGGTCGGCGAGCCCGAGCGGTACACCGGTCTCCAGCAGCGGGGTGACGACGGCGCCCTCCTGTACCAACTGGGGAGGAACATGACCACAGTTGACGATCTGTGCCTCGTCATCGGCGTCGATGCCGACGACGAGCGCGGTCACGAACCGTTCGTCGTCGCCGGTCTGTTCGGCGTAGGAGTTGTGCCGCATGACCGCTGCGTCCAGCGCGTCGACCAGCGCTGTGAGTGTCGGCTCTCGGTGGGCGGCCTCGCGGAAGGCGCCGATGACGGCGAAGGCGGCGCCCACGGCGGCGAGGCCCTTGCCCTGCACATCGCCGATCAGCACCCGGGTGCCGAAGGGTGAGTCGACGACGTCGTAGATGTCGCCGCCGACGAGGCGGTCCTCTTGTACGGGTTCGTACACGCCGGTGACCAGGACGTCGGGGGTGAGCAGGGGCATGGGATGGAGGATGTGGCGTTGCATGGCTGCGGCGGTGGAACGCAGGCGCATCATCTCGTGCTCACGTCGGAGCCGACGGTGGCAGGCGTAGACGGACACGATCCCCAGAGCGAGGGTGAGCAGCACCAGCAGGACACGGTCGAGCATGCGGACGCCGATGTCGTCGTGCGCCACCACGGTGACGCTGACGACGAGCGTGGTCCATGTGGCGACGAACCTGGTCTGTGTGACGGTGCACAGGGCCGATGCCGTGCCTGGCAGGAAGACGAGGAGGCCGAGGAGCCACACCGCGGATCCGGACAGGACGCCGAGGATCACCATGGCGGCCGTCACCGAGACCACGCTGACGGCCAGCTCGGCATTTCCTGGAGGCTCGATGGTGTCGAAGGGATCGGCGTGACTCGGGGGGCGTGTGCGTGTCATGGGAACTCCTGGCGGACGGCGGACTCTCTGTGCGTCAGGCAGGCCCGGTCACCTGGCGGCGGTGCGGGCCGGGCGCTGTGTGCCTGCGGATGCCCGTGATCTCGGCTGCGCGGTGTCAGTCCCGAGCGTGGGCGGGAAGCAGGCCGAGGGCCACGTCGAGGATGGCGGCGTGCTTCTCCTCGGGCGTGCCCTCGATGCCGTCCAGCGCGGTCGCAGCGCCATGGAGGATCAGCAGCGCACCGGCGCAGCGGATCTGCTCATGGAGCCCGGCGCCGTCCTGGGTCAGGAGCGCCAGGACACGGGTCATCGTCTCCCGATACGCCGTGCCTGCGGCCAGGTCGCGCATTTCTGCCTTGCTTGCTTCGAAGAGCCTGAACAGTGGCCCCGCACGGGCGAGCGCGAGGTGGTAACGGCGCAGGACTTCCCGTTTGGTCGCCGGCCCCGGGGGAGCGGCCCGGCCCCACTCGATCACTTCTTCGATGGGCTTGATCCACTCGTCGAAGAGGACGGTGAGGATGTCTTCCTTCGCCTTGAAGTGGTAATAGACCGCCGCCTTGGTGAGGCCGAGGCGCTCGGCGATCTCGCGCAGCGAGGTCTTCTCGTACCCCTGTCCGGCGAAGAGTTCCAGCGCCGTCTGCTGGATGTGCCGGCGGGTCTCATCCGTGGTCATGGTCTGCGTGCGGCCTTCCGACAGGCATCTTGCGTCTCCGATAGGTCTGGTGCAGCTTCTAAATCAATGGATTGATTTAAAAATGTAGCCGGAGGTGACGCCTCCGGCAAGGCGGAGGCGACGGCACCCTGCTGCACCGCCGCCTCCGCATCGGAGAAGGCAGTCGGTCGCTTCCCGCTTCTGCCGGGCACGGTCAGAGCGCATTACGTGATGCCGCGCGCAGGGGTGAACACGGACCCTCATGTCCGGGGGGCGAAGACCCGCCCCCCTCGGACGACGGAGTCGATCACGCCGTGGAGTGCCGCGTCGGCGGCACTGGCTCAGTCGTAGGTGTAGAAGCCGCGCCCGCTCTTACGGCCCAGGTGACCCGCGGCGACCATTCGGCGCAGGAGGGCGGGCGGGGCGTAGAGCGGCTCCTTGAACTCCTCGTACATGGACTCGGCCACTGCCTGGGCGGTTTCGAGACCGATGAGGTCGAGCAGGCGCAGCGGGCCCATGGGGTGGGCGCAGCCGAGCTCCATGCCTTGATCGATGTCTTCCGGCTGGGCGCCGCCCGACTCCACCATGCGCACCGCGCTGAGCAGGTAGGGCACGAGCAGAGCGTTGACGACGAAGCCGGAACGGTCGGGGGCCTGGATGGGCTGCTTGCCGAGTTGTGCGGCGAGATCGCGGGTGCGCTGCACGGTCTCCTGGCTGGTGGTGATGGCGGGAATGAGCTCGACCAACCCCTGAACAGGTACGGGGTTGAAGAAATGCATGCCGATCACCTTGCCGGGGCGCTCGGTGGCGACGGCGAGGTCGACGATGGGAATGGAGGAGGTGTTGGTGGCCAGGATCGCGGCGGGGTCTTCGAGTGCCTTGTCGAGGCCCTGGATGACGTCGGTCTTGATGCCGCGCTTCTCGGCGACGGCCTCGATGACGAACTGCCGGTCGGCGAGATCCGCGAGGTCATGGGTGAAGGAGAGCCTGGCGAGGGCCTGATCACGCTCTACCTCGGCGAGCTTGCCGCGCTGTACGCCCCGGTCGAAGGAGGCGGTGATACGGCGTCGGCCGGCTTCGAGGGCGTCCGGGGTGGCCTCGGCGACCCGGACGTCGAGGCCCTGGCGGGCGGCGACCTCGGCGATGCCGGAGCCCATGAGGCCGCAGCCGACCACGCCCAGGCGGGTGACGGAATCCATGGATAGACCTTTCAGACGTTGCGGCGGTACTGGCCGCCGACCTCGAAGAAGGCGTCGGTGATCTGCTGGAGGGAGCAGACGCGGGCGGCGTCCATGAGGACGGCGAAGACGTTGTCGCCGTTGACAGCCGCGTCCTTGAGGGCGGTCAGGGCGGTGTGGGCGGGCTCCTGGTGACGGGACTGGAAGCCTTGGACGCGCTTCAGTTGGGAGTGCTTCTCCTGTTCGGTGGCGCGGGCCAGTTCGACGGTGGCGGGTTCGGCGGTGTCGGCGTGCGGGTTGCGGAAGGTGTTGACGCCGATGAGGGGCAGGCTGCCGTCGTGCTTGCGCTGCTCGTAGAGCATCGACTCGTCCTGGATCCGGCCGCGCTGGTAGCCGGTCTCCATCGCGCCCAGGACACCACCGCGCTCGTTGATCCGCTCGAACTCCTGCAGCACCGCCTCCTCCACCAGATCGGTGAGTTCGTCGATGACGAAGGAGCCCTGGAGGGGGTTCTC
>NZ_JBEXXK010000071.1:0-56089 GCF_040630405.1 Streptomyces sp. NPDC005811 | reverse complement strand
CGGGGCGGGGAGATCCGCGGCCTTCACCTCCGACCTGGCGCCCCACTGGGCCCCGCCGGGCTTCCTCGCGTGGGACTGCTATCCGGTGCTGTGGGTGGTGGGCCGCCGTGTCCGGGACCCCGCCCAGACCCTCGCGCGGGGTCCAGGAGGCGCGGATCTCGATCTGCGAGTTCGCCGGCCGCTCCGCGAGACCGCCGAAGTAGTGCGAGCTCGCCCGGGTGACCGTCCCGCTCGGCTCGCCGTACGCGAGACCGCGCGCCTGGAGCGCACCGGTCAGCCAGGACCAGCACACCTCCGGCAGCAGCGGGTCGGCCGCCATCTCCGGCTCCAGCTCGGCCCGCACCAGCGTCACCAGCCGGAACGTCCCGCGCCAGGCGTCGTGCCCGTCCGGGTCGTGCAGCAGCACCAGCCGCCCGTCGGCGAGATCCTGCTCGCCGTCCACGACGGTCGCCTCCAGGGCGTACGCGTACGGGGCGAGCCGCTTGGGCGCCGGGGTCGGGTCGACCTCGATCTGCGGCCGCAGCCGCGCCGCCCTCAGCGCGTCGACGGCGGCCCGGAACGGCAGCGGTGCCGACCTGCTCCCATCGCGCTCCCCCTCGTTCGCCTCGTCCATCCCGCCAGCGCCGTCCGACAGTCGTCCCTGAGCCGCAGCCATGCGGGGAAGATTAAGGGGAACGACGGCCTCGCGCAGGGCAAGACACCCGCGCGGGACGCGCGGGCGGCTGCGCGCTGGGCGAACACGCCCCCCGCCCGCAAGGGCCGAACGGGTGTCTCGGAGGCACGGCGGGCGGCGGTGGGGGCGGCGCCACCCGCTCCGGCGCCGTGCGAGACTTGCCGTCGTGAGCGCGAACGAGAGCCCCGCGGGCCGGCAGCCGACAGCGACGTACGACAGCCCCTTCCTGAAGGCGTGCAGGCGCGAGCCCGTGCCGCACACCCCCGTGTGGTTCATGCGCCAGGCGGGCCGCTCGCTGCCGGAGTACCGCAAGGTCCGCGAGGGCGTCCCGATGCTCGAGTCCTGCATGCGGCCCGACCTGGTCACCGAGATCACCCTCCAGCCGGTCCGCCGGCACGACGTGGACGCGGCGATCTACTTCAGCGACATCGTGATCCCGCTCAAGGCCATCGGCATCGACCTCGACATCAAGCCCGGTGTCGGCCCGGTCGTCGAGCGCCCGATCCGCACCCGCGCCGACCTCGCCCAGCTCCGTGACCTCACCCCCGACGACGTCTCCTACGTCACCGAGGCCATCGGGCTGCTCACCGCCGAACTCGGCGCCACCCCGCTGATCGGTTTCGCGGGCGCGCCGTTCACCCTCGCTAGCTACCTCGTCGAGGGCGGCCCGTCGCGCACGTACGAGAACGCCAAGGCGATGATGTACGGCGACCCGGAGCTCTGGGCCGACCTGCTCGACCGTCTCGCCGAGATCACGTCGGCGTTCCTGAAGGTCCAGATCGAGGCGGGCGCGAGCGCCGTCCAGCTCTTCGACTCCTGGGCCGGCGCCCTCGCCCCCGCCGACTACCGCCGCTCCGTGCTGCCCGCCTCCGCGAAGGTCTTCCGCGCCGTCGAGTCCTACGGCGTCCCGCGCATCCACTTCGGCGTCGGCACCGGTGAGCTGCTGAACCTCATGGGCGAGGCCGGCGCGGACGTCGTCGGCGTCGACTGGCGCGTCCCGCTGGACGAGGCCGTCCGCCGGGTCGGCCCCGGCAAGGCGCTCCAGGGCAACCTCGACCCGACCGTCCTGTTCGCCGGCACCGAGGCCGTCGAGACCAAGGCCCGCGAGGTCCTCGACTCGGCCGCCGGCCTGGAGGGCCATGTCTTCAACCTCGGCCACGGTGTGATGCCGTCCACCGACCCGGACGCGCTCACCCGGCTCGTGGAGTACGTCCACACCCAGACGGCCCGCTGAGCCGCGTACGCACCTCACCACCCGGGCCGCGCCCGCCGTCCGAACAGCAGTCCGCGCGGCTCCGGGGGCGGCGGGGTGCCCGGCTTGAGCGGCCAGGCCAGCAGCATGCCCGTCAGGAAGCCGACGACATGCGCCGCGTACGCCACCGTGCCCGCCTCGGAGACCCCCTCGCCTGAGGAGTACACCGCCTGGAGCCCGAACCAGAAGCCCAGCACCAGCCAGGCCGGCAGCCGCAGCGGCAGGAAGACCAGGAACGGCACCAGCACCCACACCCTGGCCCTCGGATACAGCACCAGATACGCGCCGAGCACCCCCGCGATCGCCCCGGACGCGCCGATCAGCGGATCGGTGGAGTCCGCGTTCAGCAGCGCGAAGCCGTACGACGCCGCATAGCCGCACGCGACGTAGAACAGCGCGAAGCGGACGTGGCCCATGCGGTCCTCGATGTTGTTCCCGAAGATCAGCAGGAACAGCATGTTGCCCAGCAGATGCAGCCAGCCGCCGTGCAGGAACATCGCCGTGAACACGCTCAGCACCGGCGACTTGACGTAGTCCGGCGGGCCCAGCGCGCAGCCGCCGCCGCGGACGCCGCCCGTCGGGACGAGCTGCGGGAGCTGATCGTGGATCAACTCGCGCGGCACGGCCGCGTAGTGCTCCAGGAAGGCGTGCAGATGGCAGGTCTGCGCCAGGGCGCTGTCGCCGGCCACGGAGCCCGACAGGCCCGGCATGAACCAGAAGACCAGCACGTTCGCCGCGATCAACGCGTACGTCACCACGGGCGTGCGGCGCACCGGATTCACGTCATGGACGGGGATGACCACAAGGAAGTACTGCCCCCGATCCGTTCGCCGAATCGGTGAACGCGGTCCGCGGTGGCCGCGTATGAACCGGCAACCGCCCGCGGCCCGGGGAAGGCGGACCGCGGGGACGACGTGAGGAACAGACGATGAACGACCGAGTTACCCCCGCGATGCACGCCACGCCCGACGGTGAGGCGGAGATCGCCCTGGTCATCCGGCTGCCCTGGGAGGACGTGGCCCGGCTCGGCCAGGAGGCCGGGCGGCTCGCCTCGCAGATGCAGCGGCCGGTGACGCTTGACGAGGCCGTGTCGCATCGGCTGCGGTCGCGGCCTGCGGCGGCTGCGCATGCGAAGCCGGCGGAGCAGGTGGCTGCGGCGGCGCCGGTTTCCGCGTTGCCGCGGCTCGGTACCGCGTAAGCGGGAGCGTTTTCGGGTGCGGGTGCGTGGGGGCTGGTCGCGCCCGCGGCGGAGCCGCAAATCGACAGGGCCCCCGCGCCCCTAGGGAGTTGTTCTCACCTTCGTCGCAGCCTTGCGGGCCGCCACCAGGACCGGGTCCCACACCGGTGAGAACGGTGGGGCGTAGCCCAGGTCCAGGGCCGTCATCTGTTCCACCGTCATCCCGGCCGTCAGAGCCACCGCCGCGATGTCGACCCGCTTGGCCGCGCCCTCCCTGCCGACGATCTGGACGCCGAGGAGGCGGCCGGTGCGGCGTTCCGCCAGCATCTTGACCGTCATGGGGGAGGCGCCGGGGTAGTAGCCGGCGCGGCTGGTGGACTCGATGGTGACCGTCTCGTACTGGAGGCCCACCCTGCGCGCGTCCTTCTCGCGCAGGCCCGTGCGGGCGATCTCCAGGTCGCAGACCTTGCTGACGGCGGTGCCGACGACACCGGGGAAGGTGGCGTAGCCGCCACCCGCGTTGGTGCCGATGATCTGGCCGTGCTTGTTGGCGTGGGTGCCGAGGGCGATGTGCCGCTCCTGCCCGGAGACCAGGTCGAGGACCTCCACGCAGTCACCGCCCGCCCAGATGCCGGCGTGGCCGCGCACCCGCATCGCCAGGTCGGTGAGCAGACCGCCGTGGACGCCCAGCGGCAGGCCGGCGGCTTCGGCGAGGGTGGTCTCGGGGCGGACGCCGATGCCGAGGACGACCACGTCCGCCGGGTACTCGGCGTCCTTCGTGACCACCGCCCGCACCCGGCCGTCCCCGCCGGTGGGCAGGTCGGTGACCTCGGCGTCGTTGACCATGGTGATGCCGAGGCCCTCCATGGCCCGGTGGACCAGCCGGCCCATGTCCGGGTCCAGGGTGGACATCGGCTCGCTGCCGCGGTTGACGACGGTCACCTCGTAGCCGCGGTTGATGAGCGCCTCGGCCATCTCGACGCCGATGTAGCCCGCGCCGACGACCACGGCCCGCCGCCCCCGCGCGCGGGCCAGCGTGTCCAGCAGCGCCTGGCCGTCGTCCAGCGTCTGCACACCGTGCACGCCCGGGGCGTCCACCCCCGGCAGGTCCGGCCGGACCGGGCGCGCCCCGGTCGCGATCACGAGCTTGTCGTACGACGTCCAGGACGCGTCCCCGGAATCGACGTCACGCGCGCGTACCCGCCGCCCGGGCACGTCGATCTCCGTGACCTCGGTGCGCAGCCGCAGGTCGATCCCGCGCGCGCGGTGCTCCTCGGGGGTGCGGGCGATCAGGTCGTCCCGGTCGGTGACATCACCGCCCACCCAGTACGGGATCCCGCACGCGGAGTACGAGGTGAAGTGGCCGCGCTCGAAGGCGACGATCTCCAGCTCCTCCGGCCCCTTGAGACGGCGGGCCTGGGACGCCGCGGACATGCCCGCCGCGTCCCCGCCGATCACGACCAGTCGTTCCCGCGCAGGCATGCTCATACGAACACGCTACGGGGGCGGCGGACTTCAGTCCCCCTCGGGCCCGCCCGGCCTCCGGCGGCGCGGCAGCCGCAGCCAGGCCAGGACGAGCAGCAGGGCCACCACGAGGAACGGCAGCACCGCGCCGAAGACCACGGTGATCCAGCGCAGCACGCTCACGAACGCGTCCCAGCCGCCCGCCAGCGCGTCCAGGAAGCCCGGGTCGTCGTCCTCGGCCGCCTTCGGGGCCGGCTTCTCCGACAGGCTCAGCGTGATCGTCGCCAGGCTGGTGCGGTCCTTCAGGGACGCCTGCTGGGCGAGCAGCGCCTCCAGGTCGGCCTCCCGGCTGCTCAGTTCACCCTCCAGGGTGACCACATCGCTCAGTTTGGTGGCCCGGTCCATGAGGGCGCGGACCCGGGCGACGCTGGCCCGCTGGGACGCGATGCGGCTGTCGACGTCGACGACCTGGTCGGTGACGTCCTGGGCCTTCGCCGTGCGCTCCAGCAGCTCGCCCCCGCCCTGGAGGTCGGCGAGGACCTCGTCGTACCGCTCGACGGGCACGCGCAGCACGACCCGGGTGCGCTCGGCGCCGTCCCCGTCCCGGTTCGTGGTCTCGTCGCCGACGTAACCGCCCGCGTTCTCGGTGGTCGTCCGGGCCGCGTCGAGGGCCTTCGGGACGTCCTTGACCCGCACGCTCAGCGAGGCGGTGCGGATGATCCGGTTCGCGGTGAGCTTCGGCGCGGAAGAGGCCTGGGAGCCGCTCGACCCGGCGCCCGGCTTGGCGTCGGACCGGCCGACCTCGCCGGCGGCCGCCTTGTCGGCGAGGCTCGCGCTGTCGCCCCCCGAGTCGCTCGCGCCGCTGCACCCGGTGAGCGCGAGCGCGGCGGCGAGCAGGACGCCGGCCAGGGCGTGGACGGGCCGTACGGATCGTCGTGCGTGCATGTGGACGTACCCCCGGGGTTTTGACGACTGACGCTCCTTCGACGCCGGGGCGGCCCGGGACGTTGGACGGAATCGGTTCCGAAGCGGTCACGGTCGGGACTCGGAGGGGCCACACGGCCCTGGCGGCGGTGTCGGTGGGGTCTGAGAGAGTGGGGGACATGAGCGCAACGGGTACGCGTGCGGGGCAGCACGTCGTCGTCATCGGAGCCGGCATCGCAGGCCTGGCCGCCGCCCACCGGCTGCTGGCGCGCGGGGCGAAGGTGACCGTGCTGGAGGCCTCCGGGCGGGTCGGCGGCAAGCTGCTGCCCGGCGAGATCGCCGGCGTCCGCGTGGACCTCGGCGCCGAGTCGCTGCTCGCCCGCCGCCCCGAGGCCGTCGCCCTCGCCCGCGAGGCGGGACTGACGGACCTGTTGCAGCCGCCCGCCACCGCCACCGCCTCGATCTGGACCCGCGGCGCGCTGCGCCCCATGCCCAAGGGCCATGTCATGGGCGTCCCCGGCACCGCGGCGGCCCTGTCCGGCGTGCTGTCCGACGAGGGACTCGCCCGCATCGAACGCGATGCGGACCTGCCGCGCACGGAGGTCGGCGAGGACGTCGCGGTCGGGGAGTACGTGGCGGCCCGGCTGGGCCGCGAGGTCGTCGACCGCCTGATCGAACCCCTCCTCGGCGGGGTGTACGCCGGGGACGCCTACCGCATCTCGATGCGCTCGGCCGTACCCCAGCTCTACCAGGCCGCGCTCACCCACACCTCGCTCACCGAGGCCGTCCGCGAGATCCAGGCCAGGGCCGCCGCGCAGCAGCAGACCGGCCCGGTGTTCACCGGCATCGAGGGCGGAGTGGGCCGGCTGCCCCTCGCGGTCGCGGAGTCGGTCCGGGCGCGGGGCGGCGAGATCCACACGCGCGTGCCCGTCACCGGCCTGCGCCGCGAGCCGGACGGCTGGCGGGTCACCACCGGCGAGCGCGCGCTGCACGCGGACGCCGTGGTCCTCGCCGTGCCCGCGCCCGCCGCCGCCGCGCTGCTGGCCGCCGAGTCCCCGGCCGCCGCCGCCGAACTGCGCACCGTCGAGTACGCCTCGATGGCCCTGGTCACCCTCGCCTACCGCCGCTCCGAGGCCGCCCTGCCCGAGGGCAGCGGCTTCCTCGTCCCGCCGGTCGACGGCCGCACCATCAAGGCGTCGACGTTCGCCTCGCAGAAGTGGGGCTGGATCGCCGACGAGGACCCGGACGTGCTGGTGCTGCGCACCTCCGTCGGGCGGTACGGCGAGACGGAGATCCTCGGCCGCGACGACGCCGGCCTGGTGGAGGTCTCCCGCCACGACCTGCGCGAGGCCACCGGCCTGACCGCCACGCCCCTTCGGACCCGGGTCACCCGCTGGACGGACGGCCTGCCCCAGTACCCCGTCGGCCACCACGCGCGCGTGGCCCGCATCCGCGAGCACGTGGCGAAGCTCCCGGGCCTCGCGGTGTGCGGCGCGCAGTACGACGGCGTCGGCGTCCCCGCGTGCATCGCGAGCGCCCACGCGGCCGTCGACCAGATCCACGGCGATCCGAGCGCCGTACAGGAGCTCACCGCCCACCCCGTGCAAAGTCTGCACGGCGGAGCAGGAGAATGAGAACCATGAGTGACGACGCCCCCACCACCGAGTCCTGCAGGATCCCGAACAAGGGCAAGCTGGCCAAGGACCTCAACGAGGTCATCCGCTACACGCTGTGGTCGGTCTTCAAGCTGAAGGACGTGCTGCCCGAGGACCGTACGGGATACGCCGACGAGGTCCAGGAGCTGTTCGACCAGCTCGCCGCGAAGGACGTGACGATCCGCGGCACGTACGACGTGTCCGGCCTGCGCGCCGACGCCGACGTCATGATCTGGTGGCACGCCGAGACCAGCGACCAGCTCCAGGAGGCGTACAACCTGTTCCGCCGCACCCGGCTGGGCCGCGCCCTGGAGCCGGTCTGGTCGAACATGGCGCTGCACCGCCCCGCCGAGTTCAACCGCTCCCACATCCCGGCGTTCCTCGCCGACGAGACGCCCCGTGACTATGTGAGCGTCTACCCCTTCGTCCGCAGCTACGACTGGTACCTGCTGCCCGACGAGGACCGCCGCCGGATGCTCGCCGACCACGGCAAGATGGCCCGCGGCTACCCGGACGTCCGCGCCAACACGGTCGCGTCCTTCTCCCTCGGCGACTACGAGTGGATCCTCGCCTTCGAGGCCGACGAGCTGTACCGCATCGTCGACCTCATGCGCCACCTGCGCGCCTCGGAGGCCCGGATGCACGTCCGCGAGGAGGTCCCGTTCTACACGGGCCGCCGCAAGTCGGTGGCGGACCTGGTGGCGGAACTGGCGTAACGCGAGGGGGCGGGGAACTGCGCGACCGGCCACGACCGGCCCGCAGTTCCC
This sequence comes from Streptomyces sp. NPDC005811, assembly GCF_040630405.1. NCBI lineage: Bacteria > Bacillati > Actinomycetota > Actinomycetes > Kitasatosporales > Streptomycetaceae > Streptomyces > Streptomyces sp. NPDC005811. Next base: position 48,177 of record NZ_JBEXXK010000071.1, on the reverse strand, counting down.
CACGACCTCACTTCTTCTCAGGAGTGACCGGAGCCGGCTCCACGTGCCCCGCACAGGCGGCCCGCCGCGAAGGCACCCGGTCCTGAAGCAGATACGCGTCGAGATGCCCGTTGACGCACTGGTTCGGCCCCCCGGCGATCCCGTGCGTCCCGGAGTCCCGCTCGGTCACCAGCACCGACCCCGACAGCCGCCGGTGCATCTCCAACGCCCCGTCGTACGGCGCCGCGGCATCCCGTTCGGCGGCGAGGATCAGCGTGGGCGGCAGCTCACCGGGCCCGGTCCGCACGTCCACCGGCTTCTGGCGGGCCGCCGGCCAGTACGCGCAGGGCAGGTTGGCCCACACGTTGTCCCAGGTCTCGAACGGCGCCACGCGCGCCAGCCGGGTGTTGTCGCGGTCCCACACCTTCCAGTCCGTCGGCCAGGGCCCGTCGTTGCACTCCACGGCCGTGTAGACGGCGGCGGAGTTCTCCGACTCGGCCGCGGCCTCGGTCACCGGCCCGGCCTGCGCGATCAGCTCCTTCGGGTCTCCCCTCAGATAGTCCGACAGGGCCTGCGCCCGGTGCGGCCAGTAGTCGTCGTAGTACCCGGCCTGGAGGAACGCGCTCTGGAGCTGCGCCGGTCCGACCTTCCCGCCGGCCGGCTCCGCGGCCAGCCGGGCCCGGGCCCGCTCATAGCCGGCCAGCACCTTCTCGGGCGTGTCGCCCAGCCGGTACACCTTGTCGTGCCTCGCGACCCACTCCCGGAAGTCGGTCCAGCGGCTCTCGAACGCCATCGACTGGTCGAGGTTGTTGCGGTACCAGATCCGCTCCGGGTCCGGGTTGACCGCCGCGTCGAACACCATCCGCCGTACGTGCGAGGGGAACAGGGTGGCGTACACCGCCCCGAAGTAGCTGCCGTACGACGCCCCCATGAAGTTCAGCTGCTTCTCGCCCAGCGCGGCCCGCAGCACGTCCAGGTCGCGGGCGTTGTTGATCGAGTTGTAGTGCCGCAGCCCGCTGCCGGACCGCTCGGCGCAGCCGCGCGCGTACGCCTTGGCCTCGGCGATCCGCTCCCGCTTGTACGACTCGGAGGGGTGGACGGGCGCCTGGGAGGGGCCCTTGAAGAACGTCTTGGGGTCCTGGCAGGACACCGGGGCGGAGCGGCCGACACCGCGCGGGTCGTAGCCGACGAGGTCGTACGCCGCGCCGATGCGCTTCCACTCCGGGAGCAGGCCGGCCAGCGGGAAGTACAGCCCGGAGCCGCCCGGGCCGCCGGGGTTGAAGACCAGCGCGCCCTTGCGGGGCACCCGGTGCTTGCTGTTGTGCGGGTCCCGCTGGGTGGCCCTGACCCGGCTGACGGTCAGTTCGATCTGCTTGCCGTTCGGCCGCGCGTAGTCGAGCGGGACGCCGACCGTGCCGCACTCCATGCTGCCGGGCAGATCCTGGGCGTCGGAGCACGTACCGAAGGCGATGCCCCGTGCGGCGGCCCGGGCGGCGGCGAGCGCGACACCGGCGGGAGCGGCGCCGGCCCGCGCGGAGCCGCGGGCGTCCGGGGTGGTGGGAAGGCCGCCTGCGGGGGCGGCGGAGAGGGTGGTCAGGAGCAGGGCTCCCATGGCCGAGTAGAGCGCGGCGGCTCTCATTCGCGTGTCCCTTCGGTGCGCGGCGGCAACAGAAGGGATGTTTCGTACGGCTGTGAGGCAAGGCAAGCACCGCCCCCGGGTGTCGGCGCCAATGCTCCAAGTGCGCCCCCGGGAAGGGGGACGCGCGCGGGTCAGGGCTCGCGGTGGGCGAACGCGGCGCGCAGATCGGGCTCGTCGACCGCGCGGATGCCGAGAACGGCCACGGACGTCAGATACGAACGGTCGTCGCCCCCGGTGCCGCCGGGGTCGCCGGCCCGCCGGGCCAGGGTGCCCAGCAGGCGCTGCCCGGCGGGCGAGGCCCAGCGCGCGTAGGGATGCACCTCCACCCGCGCTATCGCCAGACAGCTCAGGGTGAGGGCCAGGGGCAGCGCGAACCACAGGGCGATCAGGCCCCGCGGCATCCCCGTACCGTCGGAGGGCACCGGAATGAGCAGCGCGACCGCGCCCACGGCCGGCACGAACCCGGCCGCCAGCCGCACCTGACGCACCCCGGCCTCCACCGTCGTACGGGCCCCGTCGGGCACCGCGAGCCCCGCGCTGACCAGCCGGTCGGCGAGACCGCGCACCGCGTCGGCGGACGCCGCCCCGGCCCGCGCCGGCGCGATCCGGGACTGCCCCTCGGGCCCGATGGCGCCGATCACCGACCGCTCCATCTCGTCGCGCCCGCGCGGGTCCACGACGGTGGCCCAGCCGGTGCGGGCGAGCAGCAGCCGCCGCTGCCGGGCCATCGACACCATCGTCAGATCGGCGACCCGGCCGGGTCCGCCGGACAGGAAGGCCGCCTCGTAGAGCGTCAGATCGTGTCCCCGGCCCGCGCCCGCGTCCCCGGTGTCCACGGCCGCCGCACGGACGGCGGCCAGGCACAGCCGGGTGCACGCCGTGCCCGCGGCCGCCCAGGCCAGCAACAGGAGAAGGACCCAGAACATGTCACGTTTCTATGCCGTGTACACGGGAAAACGCCATGGCCTGTTCATCATCCGGACGGAGCGTTGTGGGTACGTGACGTTCCGCTTGGCTCAGGACGGCGACGGCTACGGCGACGGCGTGAGCGGCACCACGACCCCGGGGGTGGCCGTGGGCGAGGGCGTGCCGGTCGCCGTCAGGTCCCGGGCCAGGGCCTCGAAGTCGACGTACCCGGTGGCCTCCAGGATCTCGATGTGGTCCAGGACGGTCGTGTTGGCGTCGTCGGCGAGCGCCCGCACCAGCGAGTTCTGGGTACCGGCCCGCACCTGCGCGACGACGGTGAACACCCGGCCGTGCGCCAGCCGCAGGATGTTGGCGAACTTCCGGTCGAAGTCCACGCCCTGGGCCGCGTTCAGCTCCGCCAGCCAGGCCTTCTGCTGGTCGTTGGGCTCGTTCGGCAGACCCATCCCCAGCTTCGCGGCCACGTCCCGCACCCGCTCGTCCAGGAACGTGTGCCCTTCGACGAGATGCTGCCCGGCGGTCCGTACGGCCTCCGTCGTGCCCTTGCGCTGCGCCAGCTGCCCTGCGGGCAGCTCCCACAGCCCGGCCAGCCGGACCTTGGTGACGAACTCCCGGTCCAGCTCGGACAGCGGACCGTACTGCGTGAGCACGGTCTGCGCGTTCAGTACGTCCGCCCCGGCCGACCCGGTCGACGACTGGTTCGAGTACGACGCGACGGGGATGAACAACGCCACGCAGGTCGCGGCCAGGCCGGTCACGATGATCCCGGTCCCGCTGAAGATGCCTCTGCCCTTGACGGGGGGTCGCGGTCGCATGGGGGCCTCCTGCTCACGGCACCGCACGCCAGTGCGTTTCGGGTGCGAAAAGGCATATTACTGCCCCGGCAACTTGGGCTCCCCGCAGGGGTGAAGGAACGGTGAACGCCCCCGCCGGCGCGCTAGCGCCGGATCAGCGCCCGGCCCACCCGCGCCAGCCGCGATCCCGGCCGCGGGGCCGGCCCCGACCGGTCCAGCCACCAGGTACGCAGCTCCCGCCGGACCCGCCCCTGGGCCGGCGGCCCGTCGAGCAGCACCCGCTCGACGAAGTCCAGGGCGTCCTGCCGGTAGCCGCCGCGCATCGGATGGCTCTGGGCGTACGCGAGGAACGCCGCCCGGTACCCGTCGCCGAGGATGACCGGCAGCTCCGGCGCCACCTTGGCCACCACCCCGGCCCGCTTCGCCGCCAGCGCCCGCGCCTGCACCCCGATCCGCACCCGGTCGAAGCCCTCCGGCACCGGGGTCCCCGCGACGAGCGCGGACAACAGCGCGGCCAGGGCGAGCCCGAGGCGCTGCCGCGTCACGTCACTGACGCCGGTGCCGGGGACGGGTGGAGGTGCCTGTGCGGAAGTGGGGGCGGGGACTACCGCGACGGCGGACGCGAGGGGAGGAGCGAGCGCGGTTCCCGTCCCGCCGCGTTCCCCCGGCGCGCCCCGTGCGCCCCGTCCCGCCCCCGCCGCCGCCCGCGCGTCCCGGCCGAGCCGGACCAGTTCCCGCTTGACCGCGAGCCGTTCCCCGTCCCGCACCGCGTCCCGGATCGACTCCAGCTCCAGCTCCAGTACGGCGGGTTCGGGGAAGTTCTCGTCGCGCTCCAGCAGCACCCCGGGCGGCGAGACCCGGGACGCGAGGTCGGTCAGGATGTCGAGGACCGGACGCGGCACGGGATGGGCGTGGCTGTCGTGCCAGACGCCGTCCCGGACGAATCCGCCCGCGACATGGACGTAGGCGAGGGCCTCCAGGGGCAGTTCGTCGAGCGCCCGGGCGGGGTCCTCGCCGCGGTTGACATGATTGGTGTACAGGTTCGCCACGTCGACGAGCAGCCGTACGCCCGTCCGGTCGGCCAGCTCGTACAGGAACTGCCCCTCCGTCATCTCCTCGCCCGGCCAGGCGATCAGCGCGGCGATGTTCTCGACGGCCAGCGGCACCGGCAGCGCGTCCTGCGCGATACGGACGTTCTCGCACAGCACGTCGAGGGCGTCCCGGGTGCGCGGCACCGGCAGCAGATGACCGGCCTCCAGCCGCGGGGTCGCGGTCAGCGGGCCGCCCGCGCGGACGAACGCGATGTGCTCGGTGACCAGCGGCGACCCCAGGACCGAGGCACGCTCGGCGAGGGCCGAGAGCCGTCCCTCGTCGGGCCGTTCGGCGCCGCCGAGCCCCAGGCCGACGCCGTGCGGCACGACGGTGACCCCGCGCTCGCGCAGCCGCGTCAGCGACGCGGGGAGGTGTCCGGGGCAGGTGTTCTCCGCCACGACCTCGACCCAGTCGATGCCCGGCATCCGCTCCACCGCGTCCGCGATCTCCGGCCGCCAGCCTATGCCCGTTCCCAGTCGTGCCATGGTCACCGCCTCCTTGGTCCCCCCTCGGTGGTGACGGTGGTATGACCCCGCCGCCAGCCGCCGAACCACCCGGCGCCCACCTTCAGAGCTACATTTGAGGTTCGGCCGGGCGCTCCCGGCGCAGGGCCGGATGATCCGCCACGACGGTGCAGCTGCCCGGCGCGATCTCGGTGAAGCCCGCGTCCCGCACCAGCGGCAGCCCGCTCGTCGTCAGCTCCCGCCACCGTCCGGGGGCGGCGGTCCGCACGGCGAGCGCGAAACCGGACGCGCGCCAGGCGTCCCGCTCCTCCTCCGTCAGCTCCCACCAGGCGAGCTGGGCCCCGTGCCCGGTCTGCGCCATCGCCTTGCCGGCGGACATGTCGAGCTCCGGGTTCAGCCAGATGACCGGGACCCCGGGGTCGGCGTCGGCCGGGGGCTCCGGGTCGTCGAGATCGGTCCCGGAGACCTGGAGCCGGGCGAGGTCCTTCGGCCACCCGTCCAGCGGCACCGGCGGAAACACCCGCACCTCGGCGGTCTTCCCGGCGACGGTGACCCCGTCCAGCGCCTCCGCCCGCCGCCACTCGGCCCCACGGGCCCGCCGCACGACCTTGCGGATCCGGGCGTCCTGCCAGTCCCGCACGGCCTGCGCCCATTCCCCGTCGCCCAGCGACCTGTCGTCGCTGAGCAGGACGAGCACGGCCCGAGCGGCGGTCTCGAGCGCGTCGGTACGCCCGGGGGGCGCCGCCTTCTCCATCCGCACGACGAGGGGAAGCACGTACTGCGGCGCGGAATCACGAGAACTGACCGAGGTCTGGAAGGGGCTGTCGCCGGGGGACAGGGAATCGTCGCTCACACCAGCACCCTAAGGGGCGCGATCAGCGACAACGCACCCGCGGACGCCGTACGACAGCATGGACCCCCATGGAACGCGTTCTCCGTCTCACCGACGCCGGCCGCCGCTACGGCTTACGCGGCCCCTGGGTCCTCCGCAACATCGACCTGCACATCGCCCCCGCCACCCTCACCCGCGTAGAAGGCCCCAACGGCACCGGCAAATCCACCCTTCTCCGCCTCCTCGCCCGCATCGACGCCCCGACGGAGGGCCGGGTGAGCGGCCGCCCCCGCACGGCCTACGTCCCCGAACGCTTCCCGGCGGCCCTGCCCTTCACCGCCCTCGGCTACCTCACCCACCTCGGCGCCGTCCACGGCCTGTCCCGCCCGGCCGCCACCCGCGCCGCGGGCGACTGGCTGGAGCGCTTCGGCGCCTCCGCGCACGCCCGCACCCCGATGTCCCAGCTGTCCAAGGGCAGCAGCCAGAAGGTCGCCGTGGCCCAGGCCCTCCTCGCCGAACCGGAGTTGCTGATCCTGGACGAGGCATGGACCGGACTGGACACCGAGGCGCGCGCCGAACTGGAGCGGGCGGTCGCCGAACGCACGGCCGCCGGTGCCGCCGTCGTCTTCGTCGACCACGACCCCCGCCGCCTCTCCGGCACCACGGACGCCGTCCACACGGTCCGCGACGGCACCCTGCACCGCCGTACCGGAGAAGGGGAAGGCGCGGGCGACGGACCGGCCGCCGCCCCCGAGGGACCGCGCACCACGATCGAGGTGCGGGGCCCCGCGTCCCTCCCGCCGGAGGCGGTGGGCAGGGCCACCGTGGCCGAGGAGACGGCCGACCGCACCCACCGCCTCACCGTTCCCGCCTCCCACTCCGACGTCGTCCTGCGCGCCCTGCTGACCGCCCGCCCGCCGTACCACGTGGTGAGCGTGCGTCCGTCCGACCCCGAAGGCCCCCGATGACCGCCCTGCTGCGCTACCAGACCGCCCTGCTCCTGCGCTCCCAGCGCTGGCTGCCGCCGTTCCTGCTGTACGTCGTCTTCCTGGGCATCGGGGTGCAGGGCGGCCAGCCGCTGCTGGACTCGCTCGGCTGGACGGCCGCCGTGCTGCTGCCCACCGCCGCCTGGCTGGTGCGGATCTGCGTCCTGGGCGAGCCCCCGGCCGCCCGGACCGTCGTCGCGGCGGCGGCCGGACCCGCGCGGGCGCACCTCGCCGCCGTGCTGACCGCGCTGGGCGCGGCCGTGCTCCTCGGCACGGTCGCCACGGCGGCGGTCGTGTACATCAGCGACCCGGTCGGCGCGGACCACCAGCACCGCATCCCCGTCCCCGAGGCCGGCGCGGCCGGCCTCCTCGCCGCCCTGACCTGCGCCCTGCTAGGCACGGCCGTCGGCGCGCTCACCGCCCCGCCCGTCCTGCGCTCCACGGGCCGGGCCGTCCCGGCGCTGCTGCTGGCGGCCCTGCTGGCGCTGGTGGTGAGCGGCTCCCCGGCCCACGCGGCGGTCACCGGCCTGGTCACCGGCTCCCGCTCGGCGACGGTCAGCCTTCCGCTGCTCCCGCTCGCCGCCGCCGTACTCGTCACGGCCGCGGCGATCGCGGCGGCCTGCGCGCTCACCTCCCGCAGATCACCCTGACCAGGCGGTCCGCTCCTCCGACGTACGAGGCTCACGACTCCTTCCGTACGGCCCCGATCAGCTCGGACACCTTCACGAACCGGTACCCCCGCCTCCGCAGCTCGGGCACGATCGCCCGCACCGCCCGCTCGGTCACCGGCGCGGCGCTGCGGGTGCAGTGCATGACGACCACGGACCCCGGCCGCACCCCGTCCAGCACCTCCCGGGCCACCGCGTCGGCGTCCGTCGCGAAGGCGTCCCCGCTGACCACGTCCCACTGCACCGCGGTCACCCCGAGCCCGCTGACCGCGCGCAGCGCCCGCTGGTCGTAACAGCCGCCGGGGAACCGGAAGTACGGCATCGCGTCCGGCACCCCCGCCTTGCGGAAGGCGGTGTACGCCCGCTCCACGTCCGCCCGCATCCGGTCCTCGGAGACGGTCGGCAGGCCGTAGCAGTCGCCGGTGAACGCGTAGTGGCTGTAGGAGTGGTTGGCGACCTCGAACAGCGGGTCCCGCCCGATGGAGCGGGCCTCGGCCGGGTACTCCTCGGCCCACCGCCCGGTCATGAACACGGTGGCCGGCACCTTCAGTCCGCGCAGCGCCGAGATCAGCCCCGGGTTGTCGAAGCGCTCCCCGTCCGCCGCCCGCGGTCCCTGATCGGCGGTCATGTCGGCGTCGAAGGTGAGGGCGACGGTCTTGCCGAGCGTGCGCGGACCGTTCTTGAAGACAGGCGTGAGCCCGGCCGGCCCGGGCGCCAGCGTCGGCGCCCGGGAGGGCTCGGCGGAGGCGGAGGCGGAGGCGGAGGGCGAGCCCGGGGCGGACGGGGAGGCGGAAACCGTCGGGCGGTCGGCGGCCCGGGGGGCCTGGGGGGCCGGGGAGGTGCCGCAGGCGGTGAGCGCGGCGCCGAGGGCACAGACGGCGGCCAGACGACGTACAGGAATGATCACCGTACGAACATACGAGAGACCAAGCCTTAGTTATGACCATAGGACTTCGACACTTCCGTCGGCGTCACTCGTCCGCCGCCGGAGGAAGGGGCGGGGGAGAAGGCGGCGGCGGGGGAGAAGGCTGCGGCGGGGGTTCCGTCGGGGGGCCCGGCGGCTGCGGGGCCCGCTCCAGGAAGCGCAGCAGCTCGACCGGGATGGGCAGCACCAGCGTGGAGTTCTTCTCCGCCGCCACCGCCATCACCGTCTGGAGCAGCCGCAGCTGGAGCGCGGACGGGGTGTCGGCCATCTGCTGGGCCGCCTCGGCGAGCTTCCTCGACGCCTGGAGCTCCGCGTCCGCGTTGATGATCCGGGCCCGGCGCTCCCGGTCGGCCTCGGCCTGGCGGGCCATGGAGCGCTTCATGGCGTCCGGCAGGGACACGTCCTTGATCTCGACCCGGTCGATCTGCACACCCCAGCCGATGGCCGGACTGTCGATCATCAGCTCCAGGCCCTCGTTGAGCTTCTCCCGGTTCGAGAGCAGATCGTCCAGCTCGCTCTTGCCGATGATCGAACGCAGCGAGGTCTGCGCCATCTGGGAGACGGCGAACCGGTAGTCCTCGACGTTGATGACCGCCGCCGCCGCGTCCACGACCCGGAAGTAGACCACCGCGTCGACCCGCACCGTCACGTTGTCGCGGGTGATGCCCTCCTGCGCCGGAATGGGCATGGTCACGATCTGCATATTGACCTTGTGCAGCCGGTCCACGGCGGGGATCACCAGGGTGAACCCCGGCGGGCGGGTCTCCCCGCGCAGCCGGCCCAGCCGGAGCACGACCCCGCGCTCGTACTGCTTGACGACCCGCGCGGCCGCCCCGAAATAGACGAGGCTCGCCGCACCGGCCGCCAGGACCGCGCCGAGTACTTCCTCGAGCATGACGACCTCCTCGACAGAGGGCCGTTCTGTCTGCATATGCAACGATATGCCCGCCGCCCGGTCCGGGGCCACGCCCCGGGCCACGGACCGGACGACGGCCCCGCACAGCCCTCGGGCGGTGCGGGGCGGGCCCCTCAGACCGCCGAGGCCCGGACCGGCTCCATCACCCTGACGGGCTCCGTGCCGGCCGCGCTGTGCTGCCGGGCCCAGGACTCCAGGGCCGTGCGGCAGGCGTGGTCGAGGTGGTGCAGACCGGTGAGGTTCAGCTCGACGGGGCGGTCCTGCGGGAGGGCCTCCAGGCTGTCGAGGATCTTTGGCAGCCGTAGGAAGGTCGCGTTGCCCGACAGATGCGCCTGGACCGGCCCGGCGCCCTTGTCGACCACCTCCAGCCGCAGGTGCGAGGCCTCCCAGGCCGTCTTCGCCACGGCGAGCGCCAGACCGATGAGGACCCCCTCGAACATGCTGACCGCGACGATCGACACGGCCGTGACGACCAGGATCAGTGCCTCCCCGCGGTGCTCGCGCCACAGGGACGCGATCGCGCGGAGCGGGACCAGCTTGGCGCCGGCGTGGACGAGGATGCCGGCCAGTGCCGGGATCGGGATGTAGGCCAGCGCCCCCGGCAGCAGGGCCGCGAACAGCAGCAGCCACACGCCGTGCAGCACCCGGGACGCCTTGGTGCGGGCGCCCGCCTGGACGTTGGCCGCGCTGCGCACGATCACCGCGGTCATCGGCAGCGCGCCGAGCAGCCCGCAGAGCACGTTGCCCGCGCCCTGCGCGACCAGTTCCCGGTCGTACTCGGTGCGCGGCCCGTCGTGCAGCCGGTCCACGGCCGCCGCGCTGAACAGCGACTCGGCGGACGCGATCAGGGTGAACGCGACGATCGTGCCGAGCAGTCCGACGCCCGCGAGGTCGCCGAAGGCGGAGAGCGGCGGCGGCTGGATCGAGCCGAGCAGGCCGTGCACCTCCACGGTGGCCACCGGCAGGTCGAGCAGCAGGGCGGCCAGGGTCGCCAGGCCCACCGCGGCGAGCGGTCCCGGCACGGTGCGCACCGTCGCCGGCAGCCGCTTCCACAGCACGAGGACGGCGACGGTCCCCGCGCCGAGCGCGAGCGAGGCCGAGGCGCCGGGGCTGCCGAGCGCGGCCACGAGCGCCGCGGGCAGCCCGGCGATCTTCTCCGGGCCGGAGTCCGGGGCCTTGGCGCCGACCAGCGCGTACAGCTGGCCGGCGATCAGCACCAGACCGATTCCGGCGAGCATGCCCTCGACGACGGAGACCGAGATGGCCCGGAAGTACCGGCCCAGCCCGAGGGCGCCCATGGCGATCTGGAGGGCGCCCGTGGCGAGGACGATCACTCCGAGGGCGGGCAGGCCGAACTCCCGCATCGCCTCGAAGACCAGCACGGTCAGCCCGGCCGCCGGTCCCGAGACCTGGAGGGAGCTGCCGCGCATCAGACCGGTGACGATGCCGCCGACGATGCCGGTGACGAGCCCGAGCTCGGCCGGCACGCCGGAGGCCACGGCCACGCCCACGCAGAGCGGGAGCGCGACCAGGAAGACGACGAGCGAGGCGGCGAAGTCCTGCCGCAGATGGGGGAACCTGGCTATTCGGGTGTTCTTCGGCGGGGTCATCGCGGCGCTCACAGGGCTTCGAAGCCGTCGGTGTCCACGTGGTGTTCGAGCACCGCGCCGGTGTGCACCTCGTAGTACCAGCCGCGCACCCGCAGCCGGCCGTCGGCGAGCCGCTTCTCCACACAGGGGTAGGAGCGCAGCCGCAGCAGCTGGGCGAGGACGTGGTTCTGGACGGCGAGGGCGACCGTCGGGTCGCCGGGGTCGGCGGCCGAGGGCTCGTCGGCGGCGTGCGCGAGCCAGTCGCGGACGGCGGGGACGGCGTCGAGGTCGTCCCCGCGCACCAGCGCGCCGACCGCGCCGCAGTGGGAGTGGCCGCAGACGACGACGTCCTGGACGCCGAGGACCTCCACCGCGTACTCGATGGTGGCGGCCTCGCCGGTGGGGCGCTCGGAGCCGTACGGCGGGACGATGTTGCCCGCGGTGCGCAGCTCGAAGAGCTCGCCGGGACGGGCGCCCGTGATCAGAGCGGGGACGACCCGCGAATCGGAGCAGGTGATGAACAGGACCTGCGGGGACTGGCCTTCGGCGAGCTTGGCGAACTCCTCAGGGCGCTGTCCGAACGTACGGGCGTTGTCGATGAGGGGCTGCATGACGTGGTGACTCCTCCTGGCGCGCTGTGGGGGCGCGTCGGATGTGCAGAACAGGACAGGTGGGGGAACCGCGGTGCTGTGCGGGAGTCGTCGTCAGCAGCGGAAGACCTGGAGCGCCGCCGGGGAGTGGCCCGCCGAGGATCTCGACGAGCGGTGATGGGGGTCGGCCGGGCGGGCCGGCGGATGTTCGGCCGCCGGGTCCAGCGCCAGCAGGGTGCGCTCGGGCTCCTGGGGGGCCGGGGCGGCGCCGACGGTGGCGCGGTGCCGGTCGCGGGGGCGCAGGGGGTCCGCGGGGCCGCCGTGACCGCAGCCGCGGACCACGACGAGTGCGTCGCGCAGCGGCTTGCCGGCGGGTGTGATTCCGGTCTTGGTCTTGGCCTCGGCCTGACGCACCGTGTGCGCGTGTGCGAAGGATGACGCGGGTGCGAAGAACGGGAGGGCGAGCAGGACGGCGGCGAGGAGCGCGAGTGCGGTCCGGGCCGTCGCACCTCGGAACATGTACCCCCCTCCCCGTCGCGCGCACGTCTAGTACAGACCAATGACTGGTCAATGGTTGGTCAAGAAACACGTTAACCCTGCAAAGTTGTTTGCAGGGTTAACTCCGCGTTTCGAGAAGAAGTGCGCCTCAAAAGCGAGGGTGATGTGGCGTGATTTCCCTCTGGACGGACTCCCCTAGACGGCCTCGGCGAGCCGCTTCCCGTCCCGGGCCAGTGCGGTGAGCCGGGAGATCGCCCGGAAGTACTTCTTGCGGTAGCCGCCGTTCAGCATCTCCTCGCTGAACAGCCGGTCGAAGGGGAGCCCGGAGGCCAGTACCGGGACCTCGCGGTCGTAGAGCCGGTCGGCCAGGACGACCAGCCGCAGCGCCGTCGACTGGTCGGGCACGGGCTGGACGTCCGTGAGGCACACCACCTTCAGGCCATCGGTGAGCGCTCCGTAACGGCTGGGGTGGACCCGGGAGAGATGGTCGAGGAGGTGCGGGAAGTCGTCGAGCGAGGAGCCCGGGGTGGCGTACGCCGTCTTCGCCACCTGTTCGTCGGAGTACGGCGCCGGAGCCTCGGGCAGACCGCGGTGGCGGTAGTCCTCGCCGTCGATGCGCAGGGTGCGGAAGTGCGCCGACAGGCCCTGGATCTCGCGCAGGAAGTCGACGGCCGCGAACCGCCCCTCGCCGAGCTTGCCGGGCAGGGTGTTGGAGGTCGCGGCCAGCGCCACCCCCGCCTCGACCAGCTTGCCGAGCAGGGACGACACGAGCACAGTGTCGCCCGGGTCGTCCAGCTCGAACTCGTCGATGCACAGCAGCCGGTGCCCGGAGAGCGTGCGGACCGTCTGCTGGAAGCCGAGGGCGCCGACCAGGTTGGTCAGCTCCACGAAGGTGCCGAACGCCTTCAGCGCGGGCTCGGCCGGGGTGGCGTGCCACAGGGAGGCGAGCAGGTGGGTCTTGCCGACGCCGTAGCCGCCGTCGAGGTAGACCCCGCGCGGACCGGCGGGCGCCTTGGGCGCCTTCGCCCTGCCGAAGCCGAGGAACCCGCGCCGGGCGCCGCCCACGGCGTGCGCCCCGCCGAGCCCGCCCGCGAAGCCCTCCAGGACCGACACGGCCTCGGTCTGGCTGGGCTGGTTCGGGTCCGGGAGGTAGGTGCTGAAGCGCACCGAGTCGAAGCGGGGCGGCGGCACCATCTCGGCGACCAGCCGGTCCGCCGGGACGTACGGTTCGAGGGCGCACAGGGACAGCGGGGCCGCGTCGGCTATCTCGTCGACAGGGGCGGAAGGGGTGGAGGACGACACGGTTCCCCATGCTAATCCGCGTGCCAGACTGCGAGGCATGCGACGGCTGTTCCCTGTGACCGACCAGACACCCGCCCCGACACCCGGCCCCGTGTCCGAGGACCGGGAGTGGAGTCTCGACGAGCTCGCCGAGGCCTACGCCTATCCCGAGCCCGTGCCGGGGGAGCCGCGGCCCTGGCTGCGGGCCAACATGGTCTCCACGCTCGACGGCGCCGCCCAGCACGACGGGCGCTCCCAGCCCATCTCCACCGCGGCCGACATGCGGATCTTCGGCACGCTGAGGGGGCTCGCGGACGTGGTGGTCGTGGGTGCGGAAACGGTACGGCAGGAGGGGTACCGGCCGGCCCGCGCGCGGGCGGAGTTCGCCGGGCGGCGGGAGGCGGCCGGACAGGCGTCCGCCGCCGCGATCGCCGTGGTCACCGCCAGTCTGGACCTGGACCTCTCGCTGCCGCTGTTCACCTCGCCGCTGGTGCCGACCCTGCTGCTGACCGGTGCCGCGGCCGCCCCCGACAAGGTGGCCGCGGCCGAGAAGGCCGGGGCACGGGTGCTGATCGCCGGTGACGGAATGGGCGTGGACCCCGCGCGGGCCGTCGCGGCCCTCGCCGAGCTGGGGCACACCCGGCTGCTGACCGAGGGCGGGCCCCGGATGCTGGGCCAGTTCATCGCCGCCGGGGTGCTGGACGAACTGTGCCTGACCGTCTCCCCGATGCTCACCGCGGGAGGCGCGCAGCGCATCGCGGGCGGGCCCTCGATCCCGGTGCCGCAGCGATTCGCACTGGTGTCCCTCCTGGAGGAGGGAGGTTTCCTGTTCGGCCGCTATCGGCGGTCCTGAAATCGTTCAGTAGTACCGGTGGTCCCGAAAATGGCGGAATAGATCGTTCCGGTTAGCTTCGGGTGGGCACACTAAAACTCGCAGTCCCCGTGAGATCACGGGGCAGGATGGTTTCCGCAGAAGGGGCGGCGTCCGGTGTTCACAAGCGTTCTGATGATCGAGAAAGCACTGACCTCAGCCGACGTGGAGTTCGTCACCACCCTGCACGGGGACGAGGACGTCGCCTTCCACGTCCTGCTCCAGCCGCGCGGCGACCAGGCGGACCGCCTGCTGCGGGCCATCGACGACGTCGCCCTCGGCGAGCTGGACGAGGCGGCGCGGGAGCGGGAGACGCCGGAGGGGGAGGAGGCGAAGGGGTTCGGGGAGCGGGCGCTGGAGGTGTCCCTCCAGGCGCTGCATGCCTCCGGCAGTCCGGCGGAGGGGCGGTTGGTCGAGGACCACCCGCTGGACGCGCTGAAGTCGCTGGTGGAGGAGGTGGAGGCGGACGAGGTGATCGTGCTGACCGATCCTCACTATGTGGAGGAGTTCTTCCACCGGGACTGGGCTTCGCGGGCCCGGCACAAGGTGGGGGTGCCGGTGCTGAAGTTGTTCTCGCACAGCAAGGCGTAAAGGTGTGGTTGTCCGGGTGCAAGTGCGTGGGGGCTTGTCGCGCCCACGCGGCGGAGCCGCAGATCGATACGGTCCCGCGCCCCCAGGGGGGTGCACGGGGCGTGACCCAATAGGCTGGAGCGGATTCACCGTCGTACGCACCCCTGGAGATCACGCATGGCAGCCGCCCTTCCCCCCGCCATGGACCGACCGCACTTCATCGGCATCGGCGGGGCCGGGATGTCGGGGATCGCGAAGATCCTCGCCCAGCGCGGGGCGAAGGTGGCCGGCAGTGACGCCAAGGAGTCCGGGACCGCGGCGGCGCTGCGGGCGCTCGGGGCCACCGTGCACATCGGGCACGCGGCGGAGCACCTCGCGGACGACGCGAGCTGTGTCGTCGTGTCCTCGGCCATCCGCAAGGACAACCCGGAGCTGGCCCGCGCGGCCGAGCTGGGCATCCCGGTCGTGCACCGTTCCGACGCGCTCGCCGCGCTGATGGACGGGCTGCGCCCGATCGCGGTCGCCGGCACCCACGGCAAGACCACCACGACGTCCATGCTGGCGGTCTCGCTCTCCGAGCTGGGACTGAAGCCGTCGTACGCGATCGGCGGCGACCTGGACGCCCCCGGCTCCAACGCCCTGCACGGCGACGGCGAGATCTTCGTCGCCGAGGCGGATGAATCGGACCGCAGCTTCCACAAGTACGCCCCCGAGGTCGCGATCGTCCTCAACGTGGAGCTGGACCACCACGCCAACTACGCCTCGATGGACGAGATCTACGAGTCCTTCGAGACCTTCGCCGGGAAGATCGTGCCCGGCGGCACGCTGGTGGTCTCCGCCGACCAGGCGGGCGCCCGTGAGCTGACCCGGCGGGTCGAGGGCGTGCGGGTGGTGACGTACGGCGAGGCCGAGGACGCCGACGTCCGGGTGCTGTCGGTCGTACCGCAGGGGCTGAAGAGCCTGGTGACGGTGGTGCTGGACGGGCGGGAGCTCACCTTCACGGTGTCCGTGCCCGGCCGGCACTACGCGCTCAACGCCGTCGCCGCGCTGACCGCGGGGGCCGCCCTCGGTGTCCCCGCCGCCGAGCTGGCGCCCGCGATCGCCGCGTACACGGGCGTCAAGCGGCGCCTCCAGCTCAAGGGCGAGGCGGCCGGCGTCCAGGTGATCGACTCCTACGCCCACCACCCCACCGAGATGACCGCCGACCTCGAGGCGATGCGCTCCGCGGCCGGTGACGCCCGCATCCTGGTCGTGTTCCAGCCGCACCTGTTCTCCCGCACGCAGGAGCTCGGCACCGAGATGGGACAGTCGCTGGCCCTGGCCGACGCCTCCGTCGTCCTCGACATCTACCCGGCCCGTGAGGACCCGGTCCCGGGGGTGACGAGCGCCCTGATCATCGACGCGGCCCGGGCGGCCGGCGCGGACGTGACGGCCGTGCACGACAAGGACGAGGTGCCCTCCGTGATCGCGGGAATGGCGAAGCCCGGTGATCTCGTTCTCACCATGGGCGCGGGCGACGTGACCGACCTGGGCCCGCGCATTCTGGACCGTCTTTCGAACTGAGGGGCTGAGAATCGTGTCGTACGACGTCGAGAAGCCGGACGAGCAGTGGCGGGCGGAGCTGACGCCGGGCGAGTACGCCGTGCTGCGCCAGGCCGCGACGGAGCCCGCCTTCACCGGTGAGTACACCGACACCAAGACCGAGGGCGTCTACTCCTGTCGCGCCTGCGGCGCCGAACTGTTCACCTCCGGCACCAAGTTCGACTCGCACTGCGGCTGGCCGTCCTTCTTCGACCCGAAGGACACCGACGCGGTCGAGCTGATCGAGGACCGCTCGCACGGGATGCTCCGCACCGAGGTGCGCTGCGCCCGCTGCGGCTCCCACCTCGGGCATGTGTTCGAGGGTGAGGGGTATGCGACCCCGACGGACCAGCGCTACTGCATCAACAGCATCTCGCTGCGGCTGGCGCCGGACGCGGGCTGAGGCCGCGGCCCCGACGCCGGTCACAGCAGCTTGCGCTGCACCATCGCCGACAGCACCAGCATTCCCGGCAGCAGCGGCAGCCAGACGGTGAGGGTGCGGTAGCCGATCACGGTGGCGGTGGCCAGGGCGAGCGGGGTGCCGTAGCCGGCCAGGGTGAGGATCAGGGCCGCGTCCACCGGGCCGATGCCACCCGGGGCGGGGACGGCCCCCGCGGCGGTGCTGGCGGCGAGGAACGCGAACAGCAACTGGGGCCAGGACAGGGGCAGGTCGAGCGCCTTGCCCACCGAGGCCACCACGCTCGCCTGGATCAGCGGGGCGGCGGCGGCCCCGCCCCACAGGGGCAGGAAACGGCCCGGACGCGTGTGCAGGTGGCGCGCGTCCGTGAGCGCCGTGCGGACGAACTCCATGACCGGGCCGCGCACCGCCCGCACCAGGGCCAGCACCACCGCGGCCCCGGCGGGCACCAGGAGCAGTCCGGCCACCGCGCCCAGCAGGGTCCGGCCGTCCGGGACGAGTGCGGCGGGGCGTACCGCAGTGGGGGCGAGCAGCAGGAAGGCGAGCACCACCGGGGTCTTCGCCACCGCTCTGACCAGTGAGTACAGCGCGATGGAGGCGGTCGCCCGGGGGAGCGGCACGCCCTGGCGCTGGAGGAAGCGGACGGTCACCGCGTGGGCGCCGATGCTCGCGGGCAGGACATGGTTCGCGGCGCCCGCGGCGATCTGGGAGGCCACCAGCGGACCCGGCGGCAACCGGTCCGGGACTGCTCCCTGGCGGACGCAGGCGGCGGCGACCGAGCCGAGGTAGGTGAAGACCAGACCGGCCAGCAGCCACCACGGGTCGGCCCCGGCCAGCCGGGCGGTGCCGTCGCGCACGGCGTGCCAGTCGACGGCCGCCCACACCCCCAGATACAGCACGGGCAGCAGACTCACGGCGTGCCGGGCGGCCGGGCGGAGGCGGCGGGGGACCGCGCTCGCCGGCGGGGGCGGGGTGGCGGGGCACTCGGAGGAGGCGGTGCCGCAGAGCGCGGGGAGCCGGGGCGTGCCTTCGGGGTGGTCCGGCGCGGCGGGGAGCGGGGGTGTGGTGGCGGGGCTGGTGGGGAGCGGCAGCAGGGTCACGGCGCACGTCGTCCTTCCGCGGCGCCACGGCGGCGCCGTACAGGCCCTGGGTGGGGAGGGGACGGGGGAGAAGTTTCCCCTCCGGTGTGACGGCGTGGTGTCCGGGAGCCGACGAGGTGCGGGCGGAGGGGCGACCGGGGTGCGGTGCGGTTGGGGGAGTTCTGCCCTGGCCGGGTACGGGTCATCCCGTCGGCGCCGGGGTTCAGGCGCGTCCCAGGGGCAGGGTCAGCAGGAACGCGGTGGGCTCCGGGGGCTCGGCGAGTTCCAGCGTGCCGCCGTGGGCGCGGACCAGGGAACGGGCCACGGACAGACCGAGTCCGCTGCCGCCGCGGTCGCGGCTGCGGGCCTTGTCGACCCGGTAGAAGCGGTCGAAGACCCGGTCCCGGTCGCCGGGCGGTATGCCGGGGCCCCGGTCGGAGACCCGGACGCGGGCCGTGCCGGGGGAGGCCGAGACCTCGATGCGCACCGGGGTGCCGGGCGGGGTGTGCACGGCCGCGTTGGTGAGGAGGTTGTCCAGGACCTGGCGGATGCGGTGCGGGTCCATGCGCAGAGGGAGGTCGGCGGGGCCCGGGGCGAGCGTCAGGGGGTGGCCGGGGTGGCTCGCGCGGAACGCGTCGGCCGCCTGGGCGACCAGGTCCACCAGGTCGGCGTCCTCCATCCTGAGCGGGGTCTCCACCTCCGCCGCGTCGAGGCGGGCGAGCAGCAGCAGGTCGTCGAGGAGGAAGCCCATCCGGGCCGCCTCGGCGCGCAGCCGGGCCAGGTGCCGGTCGCGCTCCTCGGGGGCGTTGGCGGCCGCGTACTGGAAGAGGTCCGCGTAGCCGCGCACCGACATCAGCGGGGTGCGCAGTTCGTGGGAGGCGTCCGCGACGAACCGGCGCAGCCGCTGCTCGGCCTGCGCCCGCACGGCGAGCGAGTCGTCGATGTGCTCCAGCATGGTGTTGAAGGCGGTGCGCAGCTCCTCCACCTCCGGGCCGCCGCCCGGGCGGTCGGCACGCAGCGGCAGCCGGGACGCCGACTCGGTCAGGTCGTGGGAGGCGATGCCGTGTGCGGTGTGCGCCATGTCGCTGAGCGGCTGGAGCCCGCGCCGCAGCATGGCCCGCCCGCACACCACCAGGGCCGCGAGCGCGAGCACGAACGTGACGACCTGGATGGTGATCAGGTGCTGGACGGTGTTGTCGATGTCCTCCATCGGCGCCCCGCTGACCAGGATCACCCCCGGCTCCACCTCGCAGGCGCGCAGCCGGTACACGCCGTCGCCCCGCAGGTGCGCGGTGCTCACCACCTCGTGGTCGGTGACGGCCTGCTCCCGGGCCAGCGTGGTGAGGTCGGCGGCGTCCTCGGGCACGTCGCCCGGGTCCTCCGGCTCGCGCAGCACGGGTGTGCCGTCGCGCACGTCGTACACGGCGTAGTACCAGCCCCAGTACTTCTTCCCGGTCAGGCTTCCGGAGTCGACGATGCTCTTGGTCTGGGCGGCCTGGGCGATCGCGAGCTGCTCGTTGAGCTGGGCCGACAGGTAGTCCCGCATATAGGTGGTCAGGGCCGTGCCGACGACGGCGAACACCACCAGGGCCAGCGCGCCGAGGCTCAGCGCCAGCCGGGTGCCGAGCCGCATCCCGCGGTACGTCCGCCGCAGTCGGCCGAGCGCTCGGCTCACTCGGCCGCCGCCTGCCGGATGACGTACCCGAAGCCCCGTACCGTCTGGATCAGCGGATCGTCGCCGGTCGCGTCCAGCTTGCGGCGCAGCCGGCTCACCACCAGCTCCACCACGTTGGACCGGCCGCCGAAGCCGTACTCCCACACATGGTCGAGGATCTGCGCCTTGGTCAGCACGGTCGGCGACTTGCGCATGAGGTAGCGCAGCACCTCGTACTCGGTGGGGGTGAGCGTCAGCAGCTTCCCGGTGCGGCGGACCTCGCGGGTGTCCTCGTCCATGGTCAGGTCGGCGACCCGCAGCACCGAGCGCTGGAAGCCGGGCCCGGAGCTGCGCCGCAGCACGGTCCGCAGCCGGGCCATCAGCTCCTCCACGGCGAACGGTTTCACCAGGTAGTCGTCCCCGCCCCGGGTCAGCCCGGCGACCCGGTCGGCGACCCCGTCCCGGGCCGTGAGGAACACCACCGGCACCATGGTCCCGGACCGCCGCAGCCGGTCCAGGACGCCGAAGCCGTCGATGTCGGGCAGCATCAGGTCGAGCACCACGATGTCGGGATGGAACTCGGCGGCGCGGCGCAGCGCTTCCTCACCGGTGTTCGCGGTGACGGCGTTCCAGCCCTCGTAACGGGCGACCGTCGCCACGAGATCGGCGATCGGCGGGTCGTCGTCCACGACGAGGAGTCGTACTTTTTCCACCCGCTCATAGTGCGTCACGCCCGCCACGGCGCCAGACCCGCGTCGGTCCCGCGGGCGGATCGATAAACTCTTGAAAGTTGTACGACAGCAAATCGACAGCACAGCACGGACAAGCTCTGTGTTCTGAGGACCCGATCAAGGAGTTTCCGTCCGTGACGACCGTCCAGTCGCCTCCCGTTCCCCCCACGGCGATACGTCCCAAAGTAGTGGCCCGCACCGGCCTGTATGCCGTGCTGGCCGCGAACGCGGCCGTCGTGACCCTCTTCGCCGTGCAGGCGGGCTTCGCCGCCAACGCGCTCGTCGTGATCGGCCGGTTCGCCGGTCTGTACGGCGCGCTGCTGATGGCGTTCCAGCTGCTGCTCGTGGCCCGGCTGCCCTGGCTCGACCGCCGGATCGGCATGGACCGGCTGACCAACTGGCACCGCTGGACCGGCTTCGGTCTGCTGTGGACGCTGGTCGGGCATGTGGTGTTCATCACCCTCGGCTACGCCCAGTCCTCCTCCATGGACCCGGTCAGCCAGCTCGTCGACCTCGCCGAGACCGTCGAGGGCGTGCTGCGCGCCACGGTCGCCCTGGTGCTGATCCTGGTCGTCGGCGGCGTCTCCGCCCGCTGGGCCCGCCGCCGGCTCGCCTACGAGACCTGGCACTTCATCCACCTGTACACGTACGTCGCCGTGGTGCTGGCCTTCACCCACCAGGTCGCGGTCGGTACGACGTTCACCGCGTCGTCCGCCGCCACCGCGTACTGGTACGGCGTCTGGGGCGTCGCCCTCGGCTCGGTGGCGCTCGGCCGGGCGGTCCTGCCGCTGTGGCGCAACTGGCGTCACCAGCTGCGCGTCGAGAAGGTCGTGCCCGAGTCGGACAACGTCGTGTCCGTCTACATCACCGGCCGTGACCTGGACAAACTGCCCGCGCGCGCCGGCCAGTTCTTCCTGTGGCGCTTCCTGACGAAGGACCGCTGGTGGCAGGCGAACCCCTTCTCCCTCTCGGCCGCCCCCGACGGCAGCCGGCTGCGGCTGACCGCCAAGGCCGCCGGTGACGGCTCCGCGGGCCTGCGCCACATCAAGCCCGGCACCCGTGTCTTCGCCGAGGGCCCCTACGGCGCCTTCACCGCGATGCACCGCACCCGCCCCGAGTCCCTGCTGATCGCCGGCGGCGTCGGTGTCACGCCCATCCGGGCGCTGCTGGAGGAGATCGAGGGCCACGCGGTCGTCGTCTACCGCGTCGGCGCCGAGCGCGACGCCGTCCTCCACGACGAGCTGCGCGACCTCGCCGTCGCCAAGGGCGCCGAGCTGCACCTGGTCACCGGTCCGCCGGTGCCGGACCGGCTGGCGCCGCGCGAGCTGGCCGCGCTGGTGCCGGACATCGCCGAGCGGGACGTCTTCCTGTGCGGACCCCCGCCGATGATGAACGCGGTGCTGGGATCCCTGCGCGAGCTGGACGTGCCCAGGCAGCAGATCCACTTCGAGCGTTTCAGCCTGGCGGGATGAGAGAGACGACGTGAAGCGAGCAATCCCCGTTCTTGTCCTGTCCGTGGCGGGTCTGATCCCCGTCTGGCGCTACGAGCCGTCCACCCCGGCCTCGTCGTCCTCCGCCGCGGCGGAGTCGACCACCCCCTCCACCTCGGCCTCGGGCACCACCTTCACCGGGACGACCGTGACCACCGAGAAGGGCGACGTCCAGGTCCAGGTGACCTACGACGGCGACACGATCACGGCCGTGAAGATGCTGAAGCAGCCGAACCATCCGCAGACGACCGCGGCGGTGCCGAAGCTGATCTCGGAGACGCTCCAGGCGCAGAGCGCGGACATCGACACCGTCTCGGGCGCGACGATCACCAGCGACGCCTACAAGGAGTCCCTCCAGGCCGCGATCGACCAGGAGGCGTCCGCCGCGTCGTCGCAGGTGGTCGCGGGATCCACCGTGGCCACCGAGAAGGGCGACGTCCAGGTCCAGGTGACCTTCGAGGGCGACGAGATCACCGCGGTGAAGATGCTGAAGCAGCCGAACCATCCGCAGACGACCGCGGCGGTGCCGAAGCTGATCTCGGAGACGCTCCAGGCGCAGAGCGCGGACATCGACACCGTGTCCGGCGCGACGATCACCAGTGACGGCTACAAGGAGTCCCTCCAGGCCGCGATCGACGCGAAGGGCGCCTGACATGCACCGGGTCGAGCACGTCATGGGCTTCCCCGTGTCCCTGCGCATCGACGACGACCGGGCGCCGGAGGGCGTCGCGGACGCCGTCTTCGCCTGGCTGCGGGAGGTCGACGAGCGGTTCAGCCCCTTCAAGGAGGGCAGCGAGGTGTCCCGGCTGGACCGGGGCGAGCTGTCCCCCGAGGAGGTGAGCGCCGATCTCGCCGAGGTGCTCGGCCTGTGCGAGGAGTACCGGGTCGCCACCGGCGGCGCCTTCGACGTACGGCTGCCCGGACGGGGCCTCGACCCCTGCGCGGTGGTCAAGGGCTGGTCGGTGCAGCGGGCGGCGGAACTGCTGACCGGCGCCGGGCTCGGCCGCTTCTGCCTCAACGCCGGGGGTGACGTCGTCGTCTCCGGCGGGCCCTGGCGGGTCGGCGTACGGCATCCGCAGGCCGCCGACCAGGTCTGCGCGGTGCTGGAGCTGACCGACGCGGCGGTCGCCACCTCCGCCCGCTACGAGCGCGGCGACCACATCCTCGACGGCCGTACCGGTCTGCCCGCCACCGGCCTCGACAGCCTCACCGTCGTCGCCCCGACCCTCACCCTCGCGGACACCGTCGCCACGGCCGCGTTCGCGCAGGGCGCGCAGGGTGTGGAGTGGGCGGCCGGGCGGGCCGGCTGCGAGGTGTTCGCGGTGCTCGAAGGCGGCCGTGTGCTGCGCACCCCGGGGTTCCCGACGGCGGGGGAGCGGGCCGCCGCCTAATCGGTCCACGGCACGAAGCTCTCGACTTCCTCAAGTCGTGCTTGGCGTACGGCTGGTGCGGGGCATCCCCCTGCCACACAGATCCGTGGCGAGAGGCAACGGGGGGCAGGGGAGATGGAGTTCCTGGTGATCGTGGGGATCGGGATCGTCGTGATGTTCGTCGTCGGGGCCCTGCGCGGGACCGGGTCGTCGCGCCGCCGGCGCAAGGGCGGCTGGGGCGACGGCGGCGGGGGCGGCTGCGGGGACGGCTCGTCCTGCGGGGGCGGTTCGTCCTGCGGAGGTGGCGGTGGTTGCGGGGGCGGCGGGGGTGGCGACTGATCCCTGAACGCGAGGGGGCGGGCCGCCGGAAGGGGATCCGGCGGCCCGCCCGTGCTTCCCGGCGGGTTCAGCTCACGTCGGAGGCGTCCAGGCGGTACAGACCGCTGTAGGCGGAGACCGCCGTGCCGTTCTTCTTGACCCAGGTCGAGATCTCCGTGTTGGAGGAGCCCTGGCCGCTGTCGCTGACGACGATGTAGTGCAGCTTGCCGGACTTCACCAGCGACTTGAGCTTGGCGAGGGTCATCGCGTCGTCGGAGCCGGACCAGCCGCCCATCGAGATGACCGGCTGACCGGACTCCAGGATGATCGAGGAGGCGGTCTGGTCGGTGGCGACCGCGACCAGCCAGGTGGCGCCGTCCTGGTTCTTCTTCAGGTAGCTGATCATCGCGGAGCTGACCTGGGTACCGCCGCCCGTCCCGCCGCCGGTCCGGGTCTCGGTGCCTCCGGACTCGGCTGTGCCGGACCCGGCCGTACCGGACTCGCCGGTGGAGGAGGAGCCGTTGCCCGACGGGGGCTGACCCATCGACTGCGTACCGGAGTTGCTCGAGCCGGAGCTCTGGGTGCCGCCCCCCGGACCGCCGGTACCGCTGGGCCGCTGGCCGCCGCCCATGCCGCCCCCGGTGCTGGGACCGGCCGTCGGATTGGTGCCGTTGGTGCCGGAGGTCGCCGCCGAGACCGAGTAGGCCGCCGGACCGGCGAGCAGGGCCACGACCGCCGCGAGGGCCGCGACGCCCATCAGCCGGTGCCGTCGGGTGAAGCGGCCGGCCAGCAGACCGAGGACCGACAGGGTGCCCAGGGCGGCCACCGCGATCTCCGCGACCGTGTACAGCGTGCCGGAGCCGGAGACCCGCTGGAGCAGGACGACCGCCCAGACGGTGCTGGCCGCGACGCCCGCCGGGAGCACCCACGCCCACTTGGCCGCCGAGCCCTCACGGAAGGCCTGGTACAGCATGACCCCGCCCGCACCGGCCAGCGCCGCGACGCCGGGCGCCATGGCGGTGACGTAGTAGGGGTGGAAGGTGCCCTCGGCGAGGGCGAAGGTCAGGTAGTGGAAGAGGAACCAGCCGCCCCAGAGAAGGAGAGCCGCGCGCCTGGCGTCGGTGCGCGGGGCCCGGCCGCGCAGGACCAGACCGGCCACCAGGGCGATCGCCGCGAAGGGGATCAGCCAGGAGATCTGGCCGCCCATGATCTCGTTGAACAGCCGGTACAGGCCGGCCTCGCCGCCGAAGCTGGCGCCGTTGCCCTGCGAGCCCACCGACGCGCTCGCCCCGAAGATCCGGCCGAAGCCGTTGTAGCCGATGACCAGGTCCCAGACCGTGTTGTCGGTGGAGCCGCCGATGTAGGGGCGGGAGGAGGCGGGGATCAGGTCGACGACCACCATCCACCAGGCGCTGGAGACGACGAGCGCGACCGTGCCGACGGCGAGGTTGCGGATCCGGCGGCCGAGGCCGCCCTGGGCGGCCCACAGGTAGACCAGGAAGAACGCGGGCAGGACGACGTACGCCTGCATCATCTTGGTGTTGAACGCGAAGCCGATCGCGACGCCCGACCACACCAGCGGCATCAGCCGGCCGGTGCGCACGGCCTTCAGCAGGGCCGCCGCGCCCAGCAGCATCAGGAAGACGAGGACCGGGTCGGGGTTGGTGTCCCGGGTGATGGCGACCGTGATCGGGGTGAGGGTCAGGGCGAGGGCGGCGATCGTCGCCGCGACCGGGCCGAAGTCCCGCTTGACCAGGCGGTGCAGGAGGGCGACCGAGCCGACCCCGACCGCGACCATCGGCAGCATCAGCTGCCAGGTGCCGTAACCGAACACCCGGGCCGACAGGCCCATCACCCACAGGGCGAAGGGGGGTTTGTCGACGGTGATGAAGCTGCCGGCGTCCAGGGCGCCGAAGAAGAACGCCTTCCAGCTCTTGGTGCCGGAGTAGACGGCCGCGTTGTAGAAGGTGTTGCCGGAGATGGAGGACAGGTTCCAGGCGTACAGGGCCGTCGCGAGGACGAGGATCGCCCAGAGGGCCGGGCGGGCCCAGCGCGGGTCGTCGGGGGCGCCGGTGAACAGGCGCCGCACGAGGCCGCTTCCGGCGGGCGGTGCGGCCCGGTGACGGGAGCCGTCCTCCCGGACCGGGGCGGGCGGCGGGGCGAGGGTCGTCATGACGCGTACTCCAGGTGGCTGTTCGCCCCGGTGGGCAGAGCGGAGGGGGAGGAAGGGATGCGCGCGGCGGGTACCTGCGGGGTGCTCGTGCGGCGCGGGACGCCGGGGACACGGGTGCGGCCGGTGAGGGTGGAGCGGAGCATCCGGCCCATGCCCTTGAGGTCGTCGACGGCCGTGCGGACGATGTCGACGCGGCTGTCGGGGTCGTCGGTCCAGTCGACCGGCACCTCGTGGATGCGCAGCCGGTTGCGCTGGGCCAGGACCAGCAGTTCGGTGTCGAAGAACCAGGCGGTGTCCTCGATGTGCGGGGCGAGGGCCCGGAAGACCTCGGTGCGGACGGCCTTGAAGCCGCACTGCGCGTCCGAGAACCGGGCGCCGAGACCGGCCTTGAGCAGGGTGTTGTAGGAGCGGGAGACGAACTCCCGCTTGGCGCCCCGGACCACGGCCGACTGCCGGTGCAGCCGGCTGCCGATCGCGAGGTCGCTGTGGCCGGACAGGAGCGGCGCGACCAGGGGGAGGAAGGCCTCCAGGCCGGTCGACAGATCCACGTCCATGTAGGCGACGACATCCGCCGCGGACCGCGACCACACATGCTTCAGGGCGCGGCCCCGGCCCTTCTCCTCCAGCCGCTGGGCGTGGACGTGGGGCAGACGCAGGGTCAGCTCGGTCGCCACGCTCCAGGTGGCGTCCGTGCTGGCGTTGTCCGCGATCGTGATGCGGAACGGGAACGGGAAGGACTCTTCGAGGTGTGCGTGGAGACGGCCGATGCTGTCGGCGAGGACGTGTGCCTCGTTGTACACCGGCACCACGATCTCGACCGACCGGCGCCGGACGCCTCCCGCGTTCGTTGCGTTCATGGCCTTGACGATGGGGGCCGTCTCTGGGCAATCCCTGAGCCGCTTCTGAGGGGAGGGTGAGAATCAGCGGACTCACAGCTCGGGCACAGAAGGAGGGGCCTGAAGTACGCCATACACCCGTCGTCCGTCTGAAACGCGACCGGTCTAGAATCTCCCCGCAACAGTCCGAACTCGTGAGGTCGAGAGCGGGCGGGAACCGTCAGACCCGAAGGGTGTTCGGCGTTTTGATACGGATAGATTCAGTCACCAAGCGGTACCCGGACGGCACGGTGGCGGTCGACCGGCTCTCCCTGGAGATACCGGACCGGGCGATCACCGTCCTCGTCGGTCCCTCCGGATGCGGCAAGACGACGACCCTGCGGATGATCAACCGGATGGTCGAGCCCAGTGAGGGCACCATCTGGATCGACGGCCAGGACAGCCGGCGGCAGCCGGTCAACACCCTGCGCCGGTCCATGGGTTACGTCATCCAGAACGCCGGGCTCTTCCAGCACCGCACGATCGTCGACAACATCGCCACCGTGCCCCGGCTGCTCGGCTGGAGCAAGGACCGGGCCCGCTCCCGGGCCCGCGAGCTGATGGAGCGCGTCGGACTCGACGCCTCCCTCGCCAAGCGCTACCCCTACCAGCTCTCCGGCGGCCAGCAGCAGCGCGTCGGCGTGGCCCGGGCGCTCGCCGCCGATCCGCCGGTGCTGCTGATGGATGAGCCGTTCTCCGCCGTCGACCCCGTCGTCCGCAAGGGACTCCAGGACGAACTCCTCCGGATCCAGGACGAGTTGGGCAAGACCATCGTCTTCGTCACCCATGACATCGACGAGGCCGTCAAGCTCGGCACCATGGTCGCCGTACTGCGCACCGGCGGCCGGCTCGCCCAGTACGCGCCGCCCGCCGACCTGCTGTCGGACCCGGCCGACGCGTTCGTCGAGGACTTCCTCGGCGCCGACCGCGGCATCCGCCGGCTGTCCTTCTTCTCCGCCGCCGGACTCGACCTGCTCACCGCGCCGATCGTCGCCGTCGACGCCACCGCCGAGCAGCTCGCCCGCGCCGCCCAGGACGCCCCGTACCTCCTCGTCACCGGCATCGACGGCAAGCCGCTCGGCTGGGGCGAGCCGGACGCCCTGACCGCGGGGAGCATCGACACCGACCGGCTCCTCTCCCACGGACGGCCGTTCGTCGCCGGCGAGGACTCGCTGCGCTCCGCCCTCGACTGCGCCGTGCTCTCGCCCGCCGGCTGGGCGGTCGCCGTGGACGGCGAGGGCCGGGCCACCGGTGTGGTCTCCCAGGCCGCGATCGCCGAGGCGATCCGCGGCGCGCACGAGGCCGCCCCGCCGAAGGCCCTGCGATGAACCGCTTCTTCGACATCCCCAGCGACCTCCAGCACGACTGGATCGGTCTCGTCGGACTGCATCTGCGCGAGGCCCTGCTGCCGGTCCTCGGCGGCCTGCTGCTGGCGCTGCCCATCGCCCAGCTGTGCGTGCGGCTGCGCTGGCTGTACCCGCCCGTGCTGTGGGTGACGACCGTGCTCTACGCCATCCCGTCGCTCGCCTTCTTCGTCGTCCTCATCGACTACACCGGCCAGACCGAACTGACGGTGATGATCCCGCTCACCGTCTACACCCTGGTGGTGCTGGTCCCGGCGATCGTCGACGGCGTCCGCTCGGTGCCGCAGGAGACCCTCGCCGCCGCGACCGCGATGGGCTTCGGACCCGTACGCCGGTACCTCCAGGTCCAGTTGCCGATCGCCACGCCCGCGATCGTCGCCGGGCTGCGGGTGGCGACGGTGTCCAGCATCAGCCTGGTCAGCGTCGGCATGCTGATCGGCAACCAGGGCGCGCTCGGCAACCTGCTGCACGACGCGCAGATCTACAACCGGCCCGAACTCGCCTGGAACTCCGTGCTCACCACGGCGGCCCTCGCCGTCCTGGTGGACGCCCTGCTGGTCGGCGTACGGGTCCTGCTCACCCCCTGGATGCCGAGCGGATCGGGCGCGACCCGCACCCGGAAGGAGGCCACGGCCCGGTGAACGTCCTGCACTTCATCACCTCCTTCTTCACCGACGGCGCCCACTGGTCGGGCTACGACGGCATCCCCACCCGGCTGTTGGAGCACCTCCAGTACTCGTTGGAGGCGCTCGGTCTCTCCGCCCTGATCGGACTGCCCGTCGGCCTGGTCACCGGGCACTACGGCAAGGGCGGCAACACGCTCACCCTGATCGCCACCGCCGCGCGGGCCCTGCCCACCTTCGGCCTGCTGGTCCTCATCGTCATCATCGCCGGCTTCGGCATGCTGCCCGTGATGATCCCGCTGGTCGTCCTCGCCGTCCCGCCGGTCCTCGTCACCACCTACGAGGCGGTGCGCTCCGTCGACCGCTCCCCGGTGGACGCCGCGCGCGGCATCGGCCTGTCGGAGACCCGGATCCTGCTCCAGGTGGAACTCCCGGTCGCGCTCCCGCTGATCCTCGGCGGGCTGCGCTCGGCGGCCATCCAGATCGTGTCCACGGCGACCATCGCCGCGTACGTCGGTCTCGGCGGCCTCGGCCGCTACATCGTCGACGGGCTCTACCAGCACGACTACGAGAAGGTCGTCGGAGGCGCCTCCCTGGTCGCGGCCATGGCCCTCGCCACCCTGGGCATCTTCTGGGCGCTGGCCCGCGCGACGGTGTCGCCGGGAGTGCGACGAGCAGCCTGACCTGTCGAAGGGGTGCCGGGACAGGCGCCCTGAAGGAGGGCGGGGAACCGCGCGACCGGCCACAACCGGTCCGCAGTTCCCCGCAACCGCAGCTGTTGCCTACCCGCCGCTCCGGGCGAGCGCCTGCTCCAGCACCACCAGCAGAGCGTCCCGCACCGAACCCCGCTCACGCGCGTCGAAGACGAGCACCGGCACGCCCTCGGAGACGTCGAGGGCCCAGCGGACCTCGTCGAGCGTGTGGTCGACCCTGCCGTCGAAGGCGTTCACGGCCACCGCGAACGGGATCTGCCGGTGCTCGAAGTAGTCCACGGCGGCGTAGCAGTCGTCGAGCCGGCGGGTGTCGACGATGACCAGACCGCCGACCGCGCCCTCCACGATGTCGTCCCACATGAAGCCGAAGCGTTCCTGGCCGGGCGTGCCGAACAGATACAGCTTCAGCGTCGGGTCGATGGTGAGGCAGCCGAAGTCCATCGCCACGGTGGTCGTGGTCTTGCGCGGGGTGTGGCTGAGGTCGTCCACCCCCGCCGCGACCTCGGTGATGGCCGCCTCGGTGGTGAGCGGCTCGATCTCGGAGATGGAGCCGACGGCGGTGGTCTTGCCCACGCCGAAGCCGCCCGCGATCACCAGCTTCACCGGCAGCGGCGGCCGTACGGCGGCCTGGCCGGCGGCCGGACGGGCGAGCGGTTCAGTCGGAGTCACGGAGTACCCCCCGGGAGTCTGGGATGGCCCGCAGGCCATCGATAACCCTGCGCAGGACGGATGCGTCATGGGTGACGCCGGAGTCGGGCACGTGCACCGACAGCTGCCCCACCGAGCGCAGGTCCTCGGCGAGGACCCGCACCACGTTCAGGTGCAGCCGCAGCCGGGCCGCGATCTCCGCGATGGACTGCGGCACCCGGCAGGCGGCGACGATGTCGTGCTGTTCGAAGGAGAGCCGGTCGAGCGCGTCGATCCCCTCGGTGGTCGCCACCAGCTGGGTCTCCACGGGCATCGCCCGCCCGGACGCGGCCTCGCCCGCGCCCGCGACCCGGCCGGCGGTGACCAGGAAGGGCCGTACCGCGCTCGCGGGGCCGACCGGGCCGGCCGGGGCGAGGGGTTCCTCGCCGGGGCCGTGCGGGCTCTGGCCGTCCGCCATCGGTGTTCGCTTCCTCTGCCGGTGGCCGCGGTCAGCGGGTCCGGGTGGCGCCGACGCTGTTCTTCAGCTCCAGGACGAGCTGCGGACTCAGCGCGGCACCGGCGCGGTTGGCGAACACGGTCATCTCGTAGGCGATGTTGCCCAGCTTGGCCTCCTTGTCGGTGACCACGCCGAGGACGGCGCCGCTGCCGATCGCGGAGACCAGGACGTGGCCGCCCTCCAGATCGATGATGACCTTGTTCAGGCCGCCCAGGCCGTAGTTGCCGGAGGCGCCCGCGGCGAGGCTGGTGATGCCGGAGACGATCGCCGCGAGGCGCTCGGAGTCGGCGTGCTCGCGCAGCTCCGACACCGCGATCAGCAGGCCGTCGGAGGACACCGCGATGGCGTCCACGACCCCCGCGGTCTCGGTGGCGAAACGGTTGAGCAGCCAGGTGAAGTCGGCTGCGGCAGCCCGCAGATCGGTCGGCGTGGTGTCTCCGGTGGGAGTTCCACCTGTCGACGTGCTCACTGCTCGGCTCCTTCCGGAAGGTGGTTCTGGTGGTGCGGGGGGTTCCGGCGCTCGTCCGGGACCCGTCGGTCGTGCGAGCTGTCGGTGTCGCGGTGGGCGCGTTCCACGGCCGCCTCGAACTCCTCCAGCGCGCTGCGCACGGCGTCCGCGTCGGCGGGCCGCGCCGCCTGCCGCGCCATTGCGGCGGAGGCGTCCACAGTGGTCCGCAGGGTGGCACCCCGCACCCGCCGCCGCAGCGGCCGGGCCCCCTCGGCGGCGGCCGGACGCTCCTCGCCGAGGACGGGAGCGGGTACGGCCGGCCCCACGGGGTCGGGGGTACGGGCGTGGGCTTCGGAGGGCGCCGGGGCGCCGCCCGAGGCGGCTGCCGGGGCCGTCGTACGGCCGTCGTGCGCCGACACGGACTCCCGGGGAGCCGTACGTCCCTCCGCGGACGCGGACGCGGAGGCCCAGGCCGTCGTCCGTTCGGCGGACGCCGGGGTGCCGTTCGGCGCGGTCGTGTCCGCGGCCGGTGCCGGGGCGGGCGTCCTGGCCGTGCGGCGGGGGAGGGCCGGGGCGTCCATGCCGGGCTCCTCGGCGGTACGGCGGTGAGCCGCCGTCTCCGGGGCCGAGGCGTCGGCCGCCGTCGCCGGCTCGGGGTCCCGCTCGGCCCAGGAGGGCTGTTCGCGGCGCGGCACCCGACGGGGAAGCGAGGCGTCGTCGCCCGTGCGGGAGGCCGCGGCGGCGGGGGAGGGACCGGCGGCGGGGGCCGACGGGGCCGGGAGGGACGAGGCCGCGGCGGTGGGCACGCCGACCTCGCTGAGCGTCAGCAGCAGCGTGGCCGGGATGCGGACCTCGGCCGTCACACCGCCGCCCGGGGTACGGGAGAGGGTGACGTCGACGTCCCAGCGGCGGGCCAGCGCACCGACCACGAACAGACCGAGCACCTTCGTCGGCACCAGGTCGAGCCGCTTACGGCGCACCAGCCGGGCGTTCTCCTCGGCGATCCGCTCGGCGCTCATGCCGAGGCCGTGGTCGGAGACGGTGATGGAGGCGCCGCCCTGGTCGGAGCCGACCCGCACCTCGACGGGGCTGCCCTCGGGGGAGAACGACACGGCGTTCTCCAGGAGTTCGGCGATCATCAGGGTGAGGTCGCCGACGATGTCGGGCTCCACGACGGCCTCGCCGCGGGCGTAGAGCTGCACCCGCTGATAGCCCTCGATCTGGCCGAGCGCGGCACGCACCACGTTGGTCAGCTCGGTCGGGCCGGAGTCGAGGACGGTCTCGCGGATGCCGGCCAGCAGCATCAGGCTGTCGGCGTTGCGGCGCAGACGGACCGCGATGTGGTCGATGGAGTAGAGCCGCTCGAGCAGCGCCGGGTCGGTCTCCCCGCGCTCCACCCAGTCGATCAGGGCGAGCTGGCGGGTCGTGAGGTTGGAGACGCGGCGGCCGACGTTGCCGAACATCTCGGCGACGTTGCGCCGGCTGAGCACCTGGCGCTCCAGCAGCGCCGCCGCGGTCGTCTGCACGTTGTTGAAGGCCTCGGCCAGCTCACCGATCTCGTCGTCGGCCGTGACCGGCAGCTCGCGCAGCCGCGGCGAGCCGGTCTCCTCGGCGTCGTCGTCGGCGACCCGGGCGAGCTCGCGCCCGGCGATGTCGGCGACCTCCTGCGCGGCACCGGTCAGCGCCAGCACCGGGCGCACCACGGAACGCCGTACGAGGATGGAGAACGCGATCCACAGGGCGAAGCAGACCAGCGCGAGGTTGAGCAGCAGACCGGCCCGCCACTGGGCGCTGACGGAGGCGTCGTCGGCGCGGTCGGCGATCTGGTCGATCAGCGAGGTGGTGATCTTCAGCCGGGTCCCGGCCTGCGCGCTGTAGTCCGGGTACGAGGCGAGGGCCGCCCGGAACGCCCGGCGGATGTCCGCCTGGGACTCGGCCTGCAACGCGCTCGGGTCGACGGCCAGTTCGGCGAAGTGCTGGCTGATGGAGGCCTGCGCGGAGTTGTGCTCGATGCCGCCGAGCTGGTCGGCCTGCGCCGCGGTGGCGAACCGGCCGAAGCGGTCGGCCTGGTAGGTGTACAGCTCGAAGGAGCCGACCGCGCCGGTGTACTCGATCAGCGCGTTGCTGTCGCCGGTGCGCGAGGAGAACACGCCGGTCTCGTAGGCGCCGTGGGCGGCGTCGGCGCGCAGCAGCGAGTCGAGCAGGTTGCCGGTGAAGGTGCTGGCCAGGTTGGAGTCGCGGTCCAGGCCCAGCCCGTCGATGACGGCGTCCGAGGCACCGGAGTACGCCGGGTCGATGTTGTCGGCGGGCAGATAGCCCTGCTCGACCGTGCTCCGCAGACCCGCCAGGCCCTCGATCCCGCGCAGCGCCTGTGCCTCGCTGTCGGGCAGCCGGTCGCCGAACGCGTCGACCACCTTGCGCACCTGGGTGTCCACGGTGAGCTGGGCCTTGCGGTAGGGGTCCGTGGAGGGCGTGCCGCCGTCGAAGGACGCCTGGTGCCGCACCGAGAGCAGGATCGCCTGCTGGTGCTCGTTCTGCAGGTCCGAGACGAGCCGGGCCACCTGGGTGCTGGTGCGCACCAGCTGGGCGGCGTCCTCGGCCTGGTTGGACTCCTGCACCAGCTCGGTGAAGAGGTACGCCAGCATCAGGGCGATGACGCCGAGCGGGATGCCGACGAGCAGGTTCAGCTTGCGCTGGAAGGGCCACCGGTCGGCGAAGCTCCGCAGCCCCCGGCGCACGGACGACGGTGCCGAAGTCGCTGACCGGGCGGGCGCGTCCACCTCTTTCGTGGACACCGGGCCTCCTTCGAAGGGGTGTTGCGGGCGTGCCGGGCCACGCGTGTGGCCGAATGTGAGCGAAACGGCATTCGAGTGGCCCCTGCACACCGCCGTGGCCGCTGCCGACTCCGGCGACGATATCGCTTCTCTGATCGATCGAGCACGTCGCCCTACGTCAAGAATCCATTACGAAGAGCCCCCTAAACCTCCAGGAAGGGCTTTCAAACACTACGCAACTGACCACGAAACGAAGCGAATCGGTAACAGGTTCGCGCTTGACTGATGAAGAACGGGGTGGATTGGATCAGGCCAGGCTTCTTGCCTAGTCAGTTCCTCATCGCCCCCCAGAGCTCGGAACGGAACCGTGACTTCCAACGCCCACAGCAGCAGGTCCAGGTCCCTCAGGAACACCGGCGTGACGGCCGTCGCGCTCGCCGCGGCGACGGCACTGCTCGCAGGATGCGGCTCCTCCGACGACAAGTCCGACCCGCTCGCGGGGGACAAGGCGGACAACGGGACCGTCGTCGTCGGCTCCAACAACTTCGCCGAGAGCATCCTGATCGCCGACATCTACGGCGAGGCCCTCAAGGCCAAGGGCATCAAGGTGTCCTACAAGCCCAACATCGGCAGCCGTGAGACCACGTACGGTCTGCTCAAGAACGGCTCCATCACCGTCCTGCCGGAGTACAACGGCTCGCTGCTGGCCTACCTCGACGCGAAGGCCGAGCAGAAGTCGCTCGCGACCGTGAACGCCGCCGTCAAGGCCAAGCTCGACTCCAAGCTGACGCTGCTGGAGTCCTCCCCGGCCGAGGACAAGGACTCCGTCACGGTCAACAAGGCGACCGCGGACCAGTACAAGCTCACCTCCGAGTCCACCCTCGCCGACCTCAAGGACGTCGCGCCCGACCTGATCCTCGGCGGCTCGCCCGAGTTCCAGACCCGTCAGCAGGGCATGGTGGGCCTGGAGTCGGTGTACGGCCTGAAGTTCAAGTCCTTCAAGGCGCTGGACGCTGGCGGCCCGCTCACCCAGGCCGCGCTGAAGAAGAACACCGTGCAGGCCGCGGACATCTTCACCACCGACCCGACCATCACCAAGGAAGGGTTCGTCGTCCTCCAGGACCCGGAGAACCTGTTCGGCTTCGCGAACGTGACGCCCCTGGTCTACAAGAGCGGGCTCTCGGACGAGGGCGTGGACGCGCTCAACGCCGTCTCCGCCAAGCTGGACACCAAGACCCTGCTGGACCTGGACTCGCAGGTGCAGCTGGAGAGCAAGGACCCGCTCGACGTCGCCAAGGCCTGGCTGAAGTCCGCGGGCCTCGCCTGACGTTCCCTCCTTGGCGACCCCTGTCGACCCCCCCGCCGGTCGTCCTGACCGGCACCGGCCTCACCGTCGGCGAGCTCATCGCGCTCGCCGACGGCGAGGCCGTGCCCGCGGTCGCCCCCGAGGCCCGCGAACGGGCCGTACGCTCCTGGCGGGCCGCCCAGCGCCTCGCCGCCGGGGGACGGCTCTACGGCCGCGGCACCGGCGTCGGCGCGCACCGCTCGGTGGGCGTCGACGAGGGCGACGAGAGCGCCCACGGCCTCAGACTGCTGCGCAGCCACGCGGGCGGCGGCGGGGCGCCGCTGCCCGCCCGTCAGGTCCGGGCGATGCTCGTCGTCCGCGCCAACCAGCTCCTGGCCGGCGGCGCCGGCATCCAGCCCGCCTTCGTCGACGCCCTCACCGAGGCCCTGCGCCTGGGCGTCCACCCGGAGGTCAACGAGTACGGCGGCATCGGCACCGGCGACCTGACGGCCCTCGCCCAGACAGGCCTGACCCTGATCGGCGAACGCCCCTGGTCGACCGCCGCCCGCCCCGCGCGACCGGCCGCCGCCCCGGGTGCCGGGGCGGACGGACCCCCGGACGGCGATCTGTTCGACTCGGCGGACGCCGCCCGGCGTGGTCCCGGCCCGGCCGCCGGTCCCCACACCTCCTGGCGGGACCTCGGACCGGACCCGCGGACCGGTCCGCCCGGGGCCGACGCACCCACGGCCACCGCCGTGCCGCCCCCGCCGACGACACGCACCGCACCCGGCGGGCCCGGTGACCCGGCCCTGCCGCTCGCCGCCGCGCCGGAGGCGGACCCTGCGCCCGGTACGCTCCCCGCCCCCGTCACCCTGCTCCCCGGTGACGCGCTCGCCCTGCTGAGCAGCAACGCGCTCGCGCTGGGACAGGCCGCGCTGGCGCAGCACGGGCTCGATGTGCTGCTGCGGGCCACCCATGCCGTGGCCGCGCTCTCGCTGGCGGCGGTGGGCGGTTCGGCGGAGGCCTACGCGGCCGCCGTGCACGCGCTCAGACCGTATGAGGGCGCGGCGCGGGCCGCCGGGGAGGTACGGCGGCTGCTCGGGATCGGGGACGACGCGCAGGGGCCGTCCGGCCGGCGGATCCAGGACCCCTTCGGGTTCCGGGCCTTCCCGCAGGCGCACGGCTGCGCCCTGGACGCCTGCGCGCGGCTGGGCGCGATCGTGGAGGTGGAGGTCAACTGTCCCTCCGAGAACCCGCTCGTGGCCGCCGACGGCACCACCGCCCACCACCACGGCGGCTTCTTCGCCGCGCCGCTGGGCCTCGCCCTGGACGCGGCCGACCTCGCCCTGCTCCAGACGGCCCAGCTCTCCGTGGCCCGGCTGTCCGCGCTCGGCGACCCGGACCTCACCGGGCTGCCCGCCTTCCTCGCCGCCGGGCCCGCGAGCAGCTCGGGCACGATGATCCTGGAGTACACCGCCAACTCGGCGCTCGCGGAACTGCGCGCGTGCGCGGCGCCCGCCTCGGCCGGGCACGCCGTCCTCTCCCGCGGGCTGGAGGAGGCCGCCAGCTTCGCCGGCCAGGCCGCCCGCCAGACCCTCCGGGCGACCGAGGCCTACGGCACCGTCCTCGCCTGCGAACTCGTCACCGCCGTACGCGCGTTGTGGCTGTGGCCGGTGCCGCCGACGGTCCCCGCGTTCACCCTGGCGACGGCCGCCCTGCCCCTCGGCACGGACGACCGCCCCCTGACCGGAGACCTGGCAGCGGCAGCCGAACTGCTGCCGCGGCTCGCGGAGTTGTGACGCGGCAGATCGGCAGATCGACGGCCCGGTGGCTCAGTAGCCCACGGAGAAGGTCGCGTCCTGCTGCTCGGTCGACGTCGAGATCGGGTCGATGCGCAGGACGTAGTTCGAGTGCCGGATGTAGCGGGTGGGGTTGTTGTACGAGCGGAACGACGACCAGGTCGAGTCCGCGAGGCCCGCCGTGCGGTAGAAGGTCGCGTCCCCGGCGAACGTCGACGTACCGTCGTTGACGTCGAGCTGGAGCGCGTAGTTGTAGTGCCGCAGGTAGCGGGTCGGGTAGTTGACCGACCGGAAGGAGACGCCGGAGCTGTCCGCGAGGCCCGGGACGATCGTCCACAGCGAGTCCTTGTACGGCTCGACCGGGTACTCGTCGATGCGGCCGACGTAGTTGGAGTGCCGGACGTAACGCGCCGGGTAGTTGTAGGACTTGAGGCGGTTCCAGGCGGGTGCGCCCCAGTAGGAGAGCAGCGCGTTGTACTGGGCCGTGGTGATCGTCGAGATGCCGCAGTGCTTGGAGTTGACCGGCTGGGTGTAGGTCTTCTGGTCCAGCGCGGTCCAGGTGCCCGCCGACAGGTCGCTGGACTGCCAGGCGTAGAAGACGCCGTTGGGGGTGTAGGTGTCGCCCCAGAGCCACCAGGTGCCGGAGGACAGGGACTTGACCAGGGTCGGCGCCTCGGTGCCGCCGTGCGCGGCGCCGGTGGAGAACTCCGTGAAGCTGCCCGGGTCCAGCGTGGTCGACCGCGCGCCGACGAGCGTCTGGTTCTTCTTGAAGTAGAGGTAGTTGTAGCCGTTCACCCCCACCGCCATGTCACCGTCGATCACGTCGTAGCCCGGGTCGAAGAAGACCTGCGGGGCCGAGGCGGTGACGAAGTCGCTGGTGTAGTTCACCATGATCACGTTGTGGCCGCTGTCGTTGACCGCGGAGTAGATCAGCCCGTACTGCCCCCGGCTCGCGTCCCAGAACGCCTCGGGCGCCCAGCTGTGGGTGTTCATGTCGTGCAGCTTCAGCCGGTGGTAGCCGGTGAAGGTGCGCAGGTCCGTGGAGTTCCACACGTGCACGTACTGGCTGACGTAACTCCAGTCGGTGCCCTTGAGGTCGGTGGCGAGCACCACGAAGGTGCCGTCCTGCTTCTTCAGGATGAACGGGTCGCGCAGCCCGAGCGCGCCCTCGGTCGGTGTGACCACGGGGTTGTTCTGGTTCAGCGGCGTCCAGCGCAGTCCGTCCGTGCTGACGGCCAGGTGCAGGCCGTAGTCGGTGCCGTCGCCGAGGTTGGTCGACTCGGTGAAGTAGCACATCACGTACGCCGAGTCGGCCGCGTGGGCCGCCGGGGTGCCGAGCGTGAGGGCGAGGGGCACGGAGGCCGCCGCGCCGAGGAAGAGGCGGCGGGAGGGGTTGGGGGTCATGTGCTCTCCACGGATATTTTGGCCGATATATCGAACGAGGTTCGGTGAGCCGGTCAGAACGTAGGGGCGGGAGAGGAACAGGTCAATCATTGAGACAGGCTTGGCGGTTTTCCGCCGTCCTGCTGTGCGCCGCCCATGAGAAACCGTGTGATCGCGCGGCCCGTGTCGGGCTACCCTCGGCGGCCGTGAACAGAAGACGGCGCAAGAAACTCACCCAGTCCCTCGCCGGGGCGGTCCTGTGCGACCAGGGCGCGCGCGTCGACCGGCTGCTGAAGGCCGGCGCCGACCCGGCGGCCCCCGATGTCGACGGCACGACTCCCTTGTACGCGGCCTGTGTTCAGGGCGCGGCCGGGATCGCCCGCAGCCTGCTGGCGGCAGGTGCGCCGCCCGACGCGGAGAGCGCCGGTCCCGGCGCCGAGGGAACTCCCCTGTGCGCGGCGGCCTGTTGGGGCCACACCGAGACGGTCCGCGTCCTGCTGGCCCATGGCGCCGACCCCATGTTCCGCGAGGACCACGGCACCGGCTGGACGCCCCTGCGCTGGGCGCTGCGGGGCCCGCACCCGGAGACGGCCGACCTGCTGCGGGCCGCGATCGCCCGCCGGGAGGCCGAAGAACCGGCCGAAGAACCGGCTGAAGAACCGGCTGAAGAACCGGCTGAAGAACCGGCTGAAGAACCGGCTGAAGGACCGGCAGACGGATCGGCTGAAGGATCGGCTGAAGGACCGGCTGAAGGACCGGCTGAAGGACCGGCTGAAGGACCGGCACACAGATCGGCAGACGGACCGGCAGAGGGACCGGTCAGCGTGCCGGGCCCGACCCCAGGGTGACATCCGCGATCACCCGGTCGATCAGGGCGATCAGCACGTCCCGGCACGACTCCCGCTCCCGCGCGTCGCACAGCAGCACCGGGACCCCCTCCGGCAGCGCCAGGGACGCCCTGATCTCCTCCGCAGGATAGGGATGCTCCCCGTGGAAGCCGTTCACCGCGACCACGAAGGGGATGTGTCTGCGCTCGAAGAAGTCGATCGCCGCGAAACTCGACTCCGGCCGGCGCACATCGACCAGCACCACCGCCCCCAGCGCCCCGACGGCCAGGTCGTTCCACATGAACCAGAACCGCTGCTGACCCGGGGTGCCGAACAGATACAGCACCAGGTCGTCGCCGATGGTGATCCGTCCGAAGTCGAGGGCCACGGTGGTGGACCGTTTCTCCTCGATGCCCTTCAGATCGTCGATCTCCAGACCGGCGACGGTCAGCGGCTCCTCCGTACGCAGCGGAGCGATCTCGCTGACCGACCCGACCATGGTGGTCTTGCCGACGCCGAAGCCACCGGCGATGAGGATCTTCACCGTGTCGGGCGCCGCGACCGCGCCTGCGGTGGGCTCAGATCCGGCCAAGGCCGTCCCTCACTTTCTGCAGCAGGTCCAGATCCGCGGCGCCGGAGACGGAACGGGGCGGCCGGGCCGTGATCAGGCCCGCCTCCAGCAGATCGCAGAGCATGATGACGACCACGCTCACCGGCAGGTCGAGATGGGCCGCGAGTTCCGCCACGGCCACCGGACGGGCGCTCAGCCGCAGGATCCGGGCGTGTTCCGGCTGCGGCCGCGCGGCCCGCTCGGGCGGCGGGTCCACCGCCGTCACCGTCGTGATGAGCGTGAAGTCGGCGCGGCTGGGCCGGGTCCGCCCACCGGTGAGGGTGAACGGCCTGACGAGCCGGCCCGCTTCGTCGCCTTGGCTCACCTCACCCGCCGTTGCCGCGGACGGCGGGACCGATACCGGCCCGCGGTGCCGCGCTCAGGTGCTCGCCGATCTTCTTCACCAGCATGTTCATCTGGTACGCGACGACGCCGACGTCGGCGTGCGAGCCGGCCAGCACCACCAGATGGGCGCCGGGACCGGCCGAGGTGAGGATCAGATAGCTGTTGGCCATCTCGATGAGCGCCTGGCGCACCGGGCCGCCGCGGAAGTCCATGCTGACGCCCTTGCTCAGGCTCATCAGGCCCGAGGCGGTCGCCGCCAGCCGCTCGGCGTCCTCCCGCAGGAACCCGGTGGACTTGCTGACCACCAGCCCGTCCTCGGAGAGCACGACGGCCTGGTTCACATCGGCCACCCGGTCCACGAGGCCGGTCAGCAACTGGTCGAGCTGGGTGTTCGTGGCGGGGATGGAGTGTGTCATCGCGGTGTCCTTCATGAGCGGTCGGCGGGCGGGGTCGGGGTCTGGGTGGCGCCTGCGGCGGTGACCGCCGGACCGGGCGGGAGCACGGCGTCGTCGGCATCGGCATCGGCGTCGTCGGCATCGGCGTCCTCGTGGTCGCGGGCCTGGAGCGTGCCGCGCTGGAAACCGGCGAGCGAGGAGGCCGCGCGCTCGGCCGTGAAGTCGTCGGGGAAGCCGTCCTCCTCGCAGGGCGGCGCCTCCTCCCGCAACTCGGCGGCGAGGCTGGTCTGCGGAACCCGCTGAGGCAACGGCCTGAGCCCGCCCGCCCGACCTCCGGCACCGGCGGTCGCGAGCCCGGGGGAGCGGGGTGCCTCCTCGGGCTCGGGCTCGGGCTCGGGTGCGGGCTCGGGTGCGGCCGGGGACGGCGGTGTGCGGGGTGTGCTCCTCGGGCCGCCCGCCGGTGCGGACGCCTCCTGGATGGCGGCGGCCTTGTCGCGTCGCGGCAGCGGAGGGGTGCGCCCGTCGTGGGGTCGGCCGTGCTCGGGATCGGGCCTGGGCGTGGGCTCCTCGTTCCCGGTCGGCTCCCCGGTCGTACCGGACCCGTCGGACGTCCCGTCGGCCGGTGCCGGCTCCTCCTCGTCCGAGAGTCCCCGCAGGGCCTCGGACAGTCTGCGGATCGTGTCGACCGGCTCGGGCGCGGCCGGGGGCGGCGGGGCGGTGGTCTCGCGGACCACGATGTCGTGCGGGACCAGGACGATCGCCGTGACACCGCCGTACGGCGAGGGGCGCAGGGTCACCGCGATGCCGTGCCGGGTGGCCAGCCGGGCGATCACGAACATGCCGAGCCGCAGGTCGTCGGCGAGCGCCACCACGTCGAACTGCGGGGGCACCGCCAACTGCGCGTTGAAGGACTCGTAGTCCTCCTCGGACAGACCGAGACCGCGGTCCTCGACCTCGATCGCCAGCCCCTTGGCCACCGTCGAGGCCCGCACCCCCACCGGACTCGGCGCCGCCGAGTACGAGGTCGCGTTGTCGATCAGCTCGGCCAGCAGATGGATCACGTCGGCCACCGCGGGCGGCGCGATGTAGAGGTCCTCCTCGGTGTGCACCTCCACCCGCTGGTACTGGGCCACCTCGCCGACCGCGCTGCGCAGGATGTCGATCAGCGCCACCGGCTCCGACCAGCTGCGCCCCGGCCGGCCCCCGCTGATGATGACGAGGTTCTCCTCGTACCGGCGCAACTGGCTTGCCGTGGAGTCGAGTTCGTACAGTCCCTTGAGGACCTCCGGGTCCTGGTGGGCGCGCTCCAGCGCGTCGAGCTTGCTGAGCTGGAGGTTGACCAGGTTCTGGCTCTGCCGGGCGATGCCGAGGATGACCTTCTGGAAACCCCGCCGGGTGTCGGCGAGTTCGACCGCGGTGTGCACGGCGGTGCGCTGCGCCGCGTTGAACGCCGTGGCCACCTGGCCGAGTTCGTCACCGCCGTAGTCCAGCGGCGGGGTCGCCGATTCCACATCGACAGTCTCTCCCCGGTCCAGCCGCGCCACCACGTCCGGGAGCCGTTCCTGCGCCAGACTGAGCGTCGCCATCCGCAGACCGCGCAGCCGCCGGGACAGCGACCGGGTGATCCGCCAGGACATCCCGACGCACAGCAGCAGGGCGACGAGACCGCCGGCGCTCAGCGAGGCGGCCTTGATGAGCAGGGCGCGCGCGTTGTCCGCGCTGTGCTGGAGCAGCGAGGCGGTCTGCCGCTGGATGAGCGTCGCGTACTGGTCGGAGACCTCGATGAGCGCGGCCCGCCACTGCTTCTGCACGTCCGGCAGGACGACCAGGCCCTTCTTGTCCCGCTCGGCCCCGGCCGCGAGCACCTTGTCCTCGATGGACTGGAGGATCTGCCACTGGTAGCTGGTGAGGATCTTCTCGGTCTCGGTCTTGGCGGCCCCGGTGAGCGAGGGGACGATCTGGTCCTCCACCAGCCAGCGCCGGGTGTTCACCAACTGGGTGAACTGCGACCAGGTCTTCTGGTCCATCCGCCCCGAGGGCCCGGCCAGGGTCAGCCGCAGATCCTCCTCCGAGACCAGTTCCGCCGCGTGCTCCAGGGCGACGAGCGGGCCGGCCTGCGAGGTGAGGTCGCCGTCGTCGACCTGCGACAGCTCCTGGAAGGCGTGGATCTGGACGTCGATGATCGAGGTGTACTGGTCCAGGGCCTGCGCGGCGGTGATGCCGGTGGGCCGGTCCACCTGGCCCCGGTAGTACTCCAGGCTGCTCACCGAGGCGACGACCGAGTACAACTGGTCCCTGACCCGCTCGGGCGCCTGCTGGATGGCGTCGGCCCGGGAGACCAGCTTGGCGACCGCCGTGTCCGTCCTCTTGCGCTGGGCGTCCAGCGCGGCGCGGGCGGTGCCGCCCCCCGAGGCCAGCCACACGGCCGACAGGCTGCGTTCCTGCTGGAGCGCGAGGGTGGCCTCGGTGCCCATCGCGCCCGTGGAGCGGCTCAGTTCGGTCTGCGTGCGCAGCCGCAGCCCCTCCGAGAACATCTGGATCGTCGTCACACCCCACATGGCGGCGAGGGTGACGCTGGGCACCAGCGCCAGGAGTATCAGGGAGAGACGTATGGAGCCGAGACGCCGGCGCCGGGCACCTGTCCGTGGAGACATGGTCGTCCTAGGGTGATCAGCGGGGAGCGGATGCGGGGAGGGGGGGCGGGGGGACCGGCGTGCACCGCCGGGTCAGCGCGTACCGTCGGCGGCGAACCGCGCCACGTCGGAGACATTGGACTTCGTGACGAAGGCCGGCCCCGTCAGCACGGGGGACACACCGCCTCCGCTGATGTTGCCGTTCGTCCGGTACAGCCAGAGCGCGTCCACGGCCAGATAGCCCTGGAGATACGGCTGTTGATCCACCGCGAACTGCACCCCGCCGTCGCGGACCGCCCCGACCAGGTCCTTGTTGAGGTCGAAGGTGGCGACCTTCGCCTTGCTGCCCGCCTTCTTCGCCGCGTCGACCGAGGCGAGCGCGAACTGCGCCCCGTTGGCGATCACTTCGTCGATACCGGGATCCTGCTGGAGGCGTGCCGTCACGGCGGCGGACACCGCGTCCATGTCGGTCCCGTCGACGTAGAGCATCTCGGTCTCCCCGGTGAACGTCTTCTTCACACCGGCGCAGCGGGCCTCCAGGGAGATGTTGCCGCGCTCGTGGATGACGCACAGGGTGTGCTTCGCGCCGAGGCCGTCGAGCTTGTCGCCGACCGCGCGGCCCGCGACGCTCTCGTCCTGGCCGAAGTACTCCAGCAGTCCGGTCGACTGCCAGGCGTCTATACCGGAGTTGAGACCGACCACGGGTATCCCGGCCGCCTTCGCCGCGGCCACCGGGCTCTTCATCGCCTGCGGCTTGGCCAGCGTCACCGCGATGCCGTCCACCTTGTCGCGGACCGCGTCCCGCACCAGCTCGGCCTGACCGGCCCCGTCGGCGTCGCTCGTGTAGCTCAGCTCGACGTCGTCCTTGGCGGCCGCGGCCTCCGCGCCCTTGCGCACCAGCTCCCAGAAGGCGTCGCCCTGGGCGCCGTGGGTGACCAGGGCGACCTTCATTCGGCCGCCGGAGCCGCTCGCTCCGTCCGGGCCGGAGGAGCCGTCGCCGGAACAGCCGGCGAGGAACAGGGCGCAGGTGACCGCGAGGACGGTGATGCGCACCGATCCGGCGGGGCCGGCGGGTCTTGGCGGCGGTGAGGCGGGGAGGGGACTGTTCATGGGGGGCTGCACCTCGCTGTGCGGCAGAGCATGAGGACGGGGCGTGCGCCGCCGGAGCGACGGGGTGGGCGCCGGCGAGACGCTATCGCTGGCTCGGAGCCAACCGTGTGTGACCGCTGGTAGTCAAGTAAACAACCACTTGGGGTGAGGTGCTGCTGCCGCATCGTGATGTGGGACGGGACCGGAGGGGGCGAAAGGGAGCATAGCCGCAGGTGGATTGAATGATCGTCAAAATTGCGGAACGCCTCCGTGTCACCGCGGGTCAGGGCTTGCGTGCCACCGCCCCGTACATCGCGATGTCCTCGTCGCGCAGCACCTCGGTGCCGCTGCCGTCGGGGCGCCAGCGGTGCACCTGGACGATGCCGGGGTCGACGAGGTCGAGCCCCGTGAAGAAGGCGGCGGCCTCCGCGCGGGTGCGCAGCCGCATCGGCATGCCCCGGGCCGCGTACTCCCGGGCCACCCGGCCCACCTCGTCGGGCGCGAAGTCCGCGGTGCCGACGGACATCGCCAGGTAGCTGCCCGGGGGCAGCGGGTCGAGCAGCCGGCGCACGATGCCCACGGCGTCGTCCTCGTCCAGCAGGAAGTGCACGATCGCGATCACGGTGAGGGCGACCGGCCGCCCCAGGTCCAGCGTCCCGCGGAACGCGGGCGAAGCCAGGATCCCCGCCGGGTCGCGCAGGTCGGCCTCCACATAGACGGTGCGCCCCTCGTCCGAGCCGCCCAGCAGATCCCGGGAGAGGGTGAGGACGAGCGGGTCGTGGTCGACGTACACCACCCGGGCGTCGGGGGCCTCGGCCTGGACGATCTCGTGGAGGTTGGGGGAGGTGGGGATGCCGCTCCCGATGTCGAGGAACTGGCGGATGCCCGCCTCCCGGGCCAGATGGCCGACCGCGCGGTGCATGAAGTCGCGGTTGGCCCGCATGTGCACCGGGAGCGCGGGCCACTCCCGGACCATCGCGTCACCGGCCTCGCGGTCCGCCGGGAAGTGGTCCTCGCCGCCGATGATGTAGTCGTAGATCCGGGCGGAGTGGGGCGTCCCGGAGTCGATCTCTTCAGGGCTCATACGTCCAACCTCCCACTCCCGTACGCCCGTTGAACAGGCGCACGGGCCCGGAAACGGCCGCCCCCTACACTGAACCGGTTCACGCCCAGCCGAGGAGGTCGACCACCGTGGCGTTCGAGGATCCCGCAGCCGAGGTGCTCGCGCACGCGGCCGAGAC
This sequence comes from Streptomyces sp. NPDC005811, assembly GCF_040630405.1. Lineage (NCBI taxonomy): Bacteria > Bacillati > Actinomycetota > Actinomycetes > Kitasatosporales > Streptomycetaceae > Streptomyces > Streptomyces sp. NPDC005811. The sequence goes on along the minus strand of NZ_JBEXXK010000071.1, from coordinate 3,197 downwards.
CTTCGGGCTGCTCGCCTCCCCGGCCCGGCTGCACCTGGTGTGGGCGCTGTCCCACGGCGAGAGCGATGTGACCGGGCTCGCCGACCGGGTCGGCGGCGCGCTGCCGGCCGTCAGCCAGCACCTGACCAAGCTGAAGCTGGCCGGCCTCGTCCGCTCCCGGCGCGAGGGCCGCCGCCAGGTCTACTTCGTCGACGACCCGGACGTCGTGGACGTCGTCCGCCTGGCCATGGACCGCCTCGCCGGCCGGACCGGCCCGGCCGACCGCGTCGCCGGGGCCGCGCACCCGGCCGCCCGTCTCCGTGGCCTCTGAGGCACCCGCCGCCGGCGCCGACGGCACCGCCCTGCAGGTGCTGCGCCGCCTGGAGAGCGGGCCGCGCGGGCTGACCGAGGCCGAGGCCGCCGCCCGGCTCGCCGCCACCGGCGACAACACACCGCCCGCGGCCCGCCCCGTCTCCTGGCCCCGGCTGCTGCTGCGCGGCACCCGGGACCCCTTCACCGCCGTCCTCCTCGTCCTCGGCCTGGTCTCCGCGCTCGTCGCGTCCTGGGGCACCGCCGCCGTGATCCTCGCGCTCGTCGCGGTCAGCGTCGTGCTCCGCGCGAGCGGCGAGCACCGCGCAGACCGGTCCCTGGCCGGGCTGCGCGCCCTGGTCGCCGGCACGGCCACCGTGCTGCGCCGGCCGGCCGACGGGGAGCCGCCCCGCGCCCGCGAACTGCCGGTCGCCGACCTCGTGCCGGGCGATGTGATCCGGCTCGGCCCCGGCGACCTCGTCCCGGCGGACGTACGCCTGCTGCGCGCCCGCGGCCTCACCGTGCACCAGTCCGCGCTGACGGGCGAGTCGGCGCCGGTCGCGAAGACGGCGGCGCAGACCCCGGACCCCGCCGCCGAGTCCCACCTCTGCTTCCAGGGCTCCGACATCGCCTCCGGCAGCGCCACCGCCGTGGTCCTCGCCACCGGGGCGCGCACCCGGATCGCCGCCGCGCTCGACGGGACCGGGCGGCGGGAGCCCAGCGCCTTCGACCGGTCCGTGCACGGCATCTCCTGGGTGCTGATCCGCTTCATGCTGCTCACCCCGCCGCTCGTGCTGATGGCGAACGCCGCCCTGCGCGGCCGGGGCCTGGAGACCGTGCCCTTCGCTGTCGCGGTGGCCGTCGGCCTCACGCCCGAGATGCTCCCGGTGATCGTCACCACCTGTCTGGCCCGGGGCGCGGCCCTGCTCGCCCGTACCCACGGCGTGATCGTCAAACGGCTGCCCGCCCTGCACGACCTCGGCGCGATCGACGTGCTCTGCGTCGACAAGACGGGCACCCTCACCCAGGACCGCCCCGTCGTCGACCGCTCCCTCGGCCCGGACGGGCACGACGACCCCGGCGCCCTGCACTGGGCCGCCGTCAACGCCTGGTGGACCCTCCAGCTCGCCGAACTCCCCGAGCCGGACACCCTCGACGAGGCGCTCCTGGAGGCGGCCCCGCGGTCCGGGGCGGACGGCCCCGAGGCGTACGACGGAGTGGACGCCGTCCCGCACGACCCCGTCCGGCGTCTGGCCACCGCGGTGCTGCGCGGCCCGAGCCCCGGCACCCACACGCTGGTCGTCAAGGGCGCGGTGGAGGACGTCCTGGACCGGTGCGCGCTGGCGGAGGGGGAGCGGGACCGCCTGACCGCGCTCGCCCGGCGCGAGGCGGACGCCGGTCTGCGCCTGCTCGCCGTCGCCACCGCGCGGCGCCCCGCGCGCACCCGCCCCTACACCCCCGCCGACGAACGCGGCCTCACCTTCCGCGGCCTGGTCACCTTCCGCGACACCCTCGCCCCGGAGGCCGCCGAGACCCTGCGCGGCCTGCTCGACCTGGGCGTCACGGTCCGCGTCCTGACCGGGGACCACCCGGGCACGGCGGCCCGGGTCTGCCGTGAGCTGGGGTGGGAGCCGGATCGGGTGGTCATCGGGGCGGACGCCGGCCCCGCCCCGGAACCGGCCGCCGCGGACCGCGTCGTGCACGCCCGGTGCACCCCCGCCGACAAGGCGCGCGTGGTCGAGGAGCTGCGGGCGGCCGGGCACACCGTGGGGTTCCTCGGCGACGGGGTCAACGACGCCCCCGCCCTGCGCGCCGCCGACGTCGGCATCGCGCCGCGCTCGGCCTGTGCCGTCGCCCGGGAGTGCGCCGACGTCGTCCTCGGCGAGAGGGACCTCGCGGCCGTCGGCCACGCCGTCACCGCGGGCCGGTACAGCAGCGGGAACATCGTCTCGTATCTGCGCGTCACCCTCTCCTCCAACCTGGGCAACGTCCTCGCGATGCTCACGGCGGGTCTGCTGCTGCCGTTCCTGCCGATGCTCCCGGCCCAGGTGCTCGTGCAGAACCTGTGCTTCGACGCCGCCCAGCTCGCCTTCGCGTACGACCGTCCCGGCGCCGCCGCGCTGCGCCGCCCCGCCGGGCTGCGGCCCCGCTCCTTCCTGCGGTTCCTCACCGGGTTCGGCGCGCTCAACGCCGTCGCCGACCTCGCCACCATCGGGGTGCTCGCCCTAGCCCTGCACGGCCCCGACGCGGTCGACGACGAGGCCGTCTTCCACTCCGCCTGGTTCACCGAGAACCTGCTCACCCAGGCCCTGGTGATGGTGCTGCTGCGCACCGGACGCCGCGGCGCCGCCACCGGCCCCGTCGGCCGGGCCGCCGCCCTGCTCGGCGCCGTCGGAGTGCTGCTGCCGCCGAGCCCGCTGGGCGCCCGGCTCGGCATGACCGCGCTGCCGCTGCCGTACTACCTGCTGCTCACCGTCGTCCTCGGCCTGTACGCGCCGGCCCTGCGCCGGCTGACCCGGGGTCCCCGGGGGGCTCGGTCGGAGGAGCCTCCGGGTTGTACAGTTGCGCAACATAGCAACCATTGCTGACGGAGAGGTCTCGAGCATGCTGCGCAATGGACTGGAGCCCTGGCACCTGCTGGTCGTGGCGGTCGTCGTCGTCCTGGTGTTCGGCTCGAAGAAGCTGCCGGACACGGCGCGCGCGCTCGGCAGGTCGATGCGCATCCTCAAGAGCGAGGCCAGGGCGATGAAGGACGACGGCACCGCGGGCGGCACCGTCTCCGAGCCGCAGACCACGGTCACGACCGCTCCGGCCGACCCGCCCGTCACCACGCACTGAGAGAACCGGGAGAACCGGGAGAACCGGCGGGGCCGGGACCCTCCTGCCGTGTGCAGGTGGTCCCGGCCCCG
>NZ_JBEXXK010000070.1:36335-57277 GCF_040630405.1 Streptomyces sp. NPDC005811 | reverse complement strand
GCGGGCGCGGCCGCCGCGGCGGGCGGGAGCGCGGCCGGAGGGGCGGCGGGAGGGGCCGCCGGAAGCGCGGCCGGAGGGGCGGCAGGAAGCGGTGGGGCCGGCGGGAGCGCGGCCGGAGGGGCGGCAGGAGGGGCGGCAGGAAGCGGTGGTGCCTCCGGTGGGGCCGGCGGGAGCGCGGCCGTCTCGGAGGGACTGGGCGCGCCCGTGAAGGCCGGGATCGCCGCCGGTGTCGTCGCGGTCGCCGCCGCCGCGCTGGCCCTCGCCCTCGTCGGCGACGAGAGCCCCGCCCGGCAGCCCGAGGCCGCACCCGCGGCCTCCGCGCCCGTGGCCCGCCCGCAGGACCCGACGCCCACCCCCACGCGGAGGACGGCATCGCCCGCGCCGGAGGAACCCGCGGTGGTCGTCCCCGCCGCGGCCCCGACCCGGTCCCCCGCCCCGACCCCGCGCCGGACGTCCGCCCCGGCCCCGGCGGTCACCCCGACGCCGACCCCCACACCGACCCCGACGCCCCCGGCCGCCGTGACCCCGACCCCGGCTCCCCCTCCCCCGCCCGCCCCCGCCGTCTACCCGCTGAGCGAGCTGTCCTTCGACGTCCACGGCGACGGCACCGGGCCGGAGATCCGGCTGGGCGGCAGCAGTTGGGTGTGGCAGCGCTACGAGGTGTCCATCGCCGGCCGGCGGTACGCGCGCGGGGTGACCGTCCACGGCCGGTCCTCCGTGACCGTCGACCTGAACCGCGCCTGCACCTCCTACGACGCACTGGTCGGCCTCGACGATCTGACGCTGGACCTCGGCGAGGTGACCTTCTCCGTCTACGCCGACGGGGCCCGGCTGTGGTCGTCCGGGACGGTGAGGGGCGGCGATCCCGCCGTGCCCGTCCATGTGGACCTCGGCGGCCGGGCGACCGTCCGGCTGGTGGTCGAGCCGCGCAGCCCCTTCGACGGAGTGGCCCTCGCGGACTGGGCCGAGTCGAAGTTCAGCTGCTCGTAGCGGCCGGCGGGCTCACCCCGACGGGCTCACGGCCGGCGCCGGGTGGGCCCGTACGGCGGCGGCGAGCTCCTTCTGGACCTCGGTCACCGTCAGGTCGTCGCCCCGGGCCCGCTCGGCGGCGTACCGCTCGGCGCCCAGGGCCCGGCGGGCCTGCGCGCGCGTGCGGGCGGCGCGCCCGCGCCGCAGGGCGGCACGGGGGAGGGTGCCGCGCAGCCGGTCGGCCGCGGCCAGCAGCACGACCGCGCGCGGGAAGTCCCCGAGCCCGGCGAGCTGGTCGGCCGCGCCGTCCACGACCGCCGCGACGATCGCCTCGCTGCATTCGTCGGCCACCGCCCGGCGCAGTCCCTCGGCGAGCATCGGCAGGGCGTGCTCCGGGCCGGACTCCAGGGCCGTGAGCTCCGCGTCGAGCAGGGTCAGGGCGGCGGTGAACTGGGGCGGCGGAGTGCCCAGCCGCGCCGTCACGAGGGTCGCGTCGCACAGCTCGCGCGCGCGGACGACGTCCCCCTCCTCCAGTGCGATGCAGGCGCGCAGCAGGATCACGAAGGCCTGGGCGTCCGCCACGGCCTGCCGGTCGGCGGCGGCGCCCGCCTCGTCCAGGAGGGCCATGGCGCCGGGGAGGTCGCCCGAGCGGTAGGCGATCTCCGCGAGCCGGGCCATCAGGAACGGCGCCTCGGTGTAGGCGCCGACCTCGTAGGCGAGTCGCAGCGCCTCCCGGTACTCCGCCTCCGCCTCCGGGAGCCGGCCACGCGCCATCTCCGCCTCCGCGGTCGCGCTGCACACCTGGGCCAGCATCCAGCGGTCGCCGACCCGCCGGCTGATCAGGCGCAGCTCCGCCAGGTCGTCGTCCACGCCGGCCATCCCGCCGGGGGAGTCGACGACCATGTGCGTCCGGAACATCAGGGTGCAGCCCAGCTCCCAGTCGCCGCCGTGCGCACGGCAGTTGGCGACGGCCGCGTCCAGGAGGCCGCGGACGTCGAAGGTGCCGCGCATCTCGAAGGCGGCCGCCACCGGCCAGACCAGTCCGGGCATCCGGGCCGCCGCCGGGCCGCCCGGCTGGTAGCGGGCCCGCAGACGCAGGAGGTAGGCCCGGTAACGGGGGTCGGCCTCGGCCTCTCCCGGCTCGGACTCGGAGAGCAGGAACACCTGCAGCATCCGCAGGTCCAGCCGCTGCGCCTCCCTGGGGTGACCGCCTGGCCCGCCGTCGTCGTCCGGATCGCCCTCGGCGTCCGGCGGGGCGAGGAAGGACTCGACCGGGTCGACGGCGGCCATGCGGGCGGCGAGGTCGGCGGGGACGGGGAGGGAGCAGCAGGTGAGGTCGGGTGCCGTCGGGGAGGAGGGTGCGGTGTCCGTCGGCCGGGCGGGGAGGGTGTCCAGGGCCAGGCTCAGGCGCAGGGTGCGGTCGGCCCAGGCGGCGCCCTCCTGGCGGTAGTTGCGCAGCCACCAGAACCAGCCCATGGCGAGGCAGAGGGCGCCGGCCTCTTCCTCGTCGGCCGCGGTGATCGCGCGTCGGGTCGCCACCCGGATGTTGTCCAGCTCGGTCTCCAGTCGGGAGATCCACGGGAGTTGCTCGGCGGAGCGGAGCAGGGGGTCGGCGCGCTCGACGAGCGCGCGCGCCCATGCGCGGTGCCGTCGTTCGGCCGCCACGCGTGCGTGCGGGTCCTCGGCGGCGCGCTCCACGGCGTACTCGTGGATCGTCTCCAGCATGCGGTAGCGCATGTCGTGGCCGCCGTGCGCGCCGTCGCCGTCGGGCGGGTGCGGGGCCGCCAGGACCAGGGACTTGTCGACCAGCGCGCCGACGAGGTCGACGACCGGGCCGGTGCACACGGCCTCGGCGGCCTCCAGGTCCCAGCCGCCCGCGAAGACGGACAGCTCGCGCAGCAGGGTCCGCTCCGCTTCGTCGAGCAGGTCCCAGGACCAGTCGACGACGGCCCGCAGGGTCTGCTGGCGGGGCAGGAGGGTGCGGCTGCCGGAGGTGAGGAGGCGGAAGCGGTCGTCGAGGCGGTCGGCGATCTGGCGGGGGGTGAGCAGCCGGAGCCGGGCGGCGGCCAGCTCGATGGCCAGGGGCAGTCCGTCGAGCCGCCGGCAGATCTCCGCGACCGCCTGCTCGTCCCGCTCGTCCTGCCCGGGCGCGGTGGGGGCCGTGGTGGGGCGGACGGCCGCGGCGCGCTCCCTGAAGAGGCGGTGCGCCTGGTCGGGGAGGAGGGGGTCGACCGGGCGGACCGACTCGCCGGGGACGCCCAGGGGTTCACGGCTGGTGGCGAGGATCGTGAGCCCGGGGCAGCGGGTGAGGAGGGTCTCGGCGAGGGCGGCGGCCGCGCCGATGACGTGCTCGCAGTTGTCAAGGATCAGGAGCGGGCTGCGCGTGGCGCAGTACTCGACGAGCAGGGCGACCGGGTCGTCCTGCGGGGTCGCGAGGTCCGTGGTCATCAGGACGGTCTCGCGCAGACCGAGGGCGCTGACCACCGCGCCCGGCACCGCCTCCGGCCGGTCGAGCGGCGCCAGCTCGACCAGCCACGCCTGCGGGAGCCCGGCGGCGGCTTCCTCGGCGAGGCGGGTCTTTCCCGAGCCGCCCGGTCCGGTGAGGGTGACGAGGCGGGCCCTGTGCACATCCGAGCGGATGGCGTCGATCTCTGGTTCCCGGCCCACGAAAGAGGTAAGGCGCGGACGGATGTTGCCGTTTCGCTCCGGCGGTGGGGCCGGTGGGAGGGGCCGGGGCTCGGGGCGGGCGAGGAGTTCGGCGTGGAGGGCGCGCAGTTCGGGGCCCGGGTCGGCGCCGAGGGCGTCGGCGAGGGTCCGGCGTGCGCTCTCGTAGGCGGCGAGGGCGTCGGCGGTGCGACCGGTGTCGCGCAGGGCGCGGACGAGGAGGGCGTGCAGGGGTTCGTCGTACGGGTGTGCGGCGACGAGTTCCCGGAGGCGGGGTACGGCCTCGCGGGCGCGGCCGAGGCGGAGGTCGGCCTCGGCGCGGGCCCGGACGGCTTCGGCGTGCAGGGCCTCGGGGCGGGCGGCCGGGGTGCGGTCGGGGAGGTCGGCGAGGGCGGGGCCGCGCCAGAGCGCGAGGGCGTCGTCGAGGGTGCGGGCGGCGGTCTCGGGGTCGCCGCCCCGCTGGAGGGCGGTGGTGGCCTCGCGTACGAGCCGTTCGAAGACGTGGAGGTCGACGTCGGCCTCGGTGGCGGCGAGGCGGTAGCCGCCGGGGGTGGAGGTGACGACGTCCTTGCCGAGGGTGCGGCGGAGTCGGCCGACGAGGGCCTGGAGGGCGGCGGGGGCGTCCTGGGGCGGACCGTCGGGCCAGATCTCGTCGACGAGGGTCGCGCTGGGTGTCGACCGGCCCGGCCGAAGGGCGAGAACGGTGAGGAGGGCACGGAGGCGGGGGGCGGTGAGGGGTATGGGGGTGCCCTGGTCGTCCTCGGTCTGGGTGACCCCCAGGATGTTGAACCGCACGGGGTCATTGTCGCCGGGGGGTGGGGCGGGGGCACGGGGTTTGCGCTGGGGTGTGTCGGGCCGGGGCGGATCCGCTCGTGGCGCTCGCGGGGTGCAGCAAGCAACCGGCCAACGCGAGCGCAACCCCCTCGGGGCGCGGGGAACTGCGCGACCGGCCACAGGCGGCCCGCGCCCGGACGACGGCCTGCGGCACGGTGAGGACACCCCACCGCAGCGTGAAAGGTGAGGTCCGCTTCCCCGCCCCCGGCTCACCCCCCGGAGGACACCGCTCGGCGTTGCGGTGCGATCCCCGCCGGTACCGCGCGCGCCCGGGCCGGGGTCCCGGTCCAGCAGGTGCCCCGGCGGGACAGCAGACGGCGGAGCCAGAGTTCGAGGGAGATCAGGTCGGCGAGGCCGTCCAGGGGGAGGGGTTCGCCGGAGGCCGCCGCGCGGACGGCCTTGCGGACCACCCGCGCCTCGATCAGGCCCGCCTCCGCGAGGAGGGGCGCGTCGAACAGGGTGAGGAGGGGGTCGGTGGCGAGGCGGAGGCCGTTGCGGGCGGTCGTGGCGGTGGTGCCGTGGGCGGGGGCGCCCCAGCCGGGCGGCAGGTCGGTGATGCCGGCGCCCTTGAGGACGGTCCGCAGGATCGCGGCACGCGCGCCCGGCTGCACGCGCAGGGTTTCGGGGAGGGCGCGGCAGGCGCGGACGACCTGGTTGTCGAGGAAGGGGGCGTGCAGGCGCTGGGAGCGGATCTCGGCGGCCTGTTCGAGGATGCGCAGGTCGGCCGCGTGCCGGGTGAGGGCGGCACGCGCGCGGTAGTCGCCCGGGCGCTGGCCGGGACCGACCCCGGCGCGATGGGCCGAATTCTGCAGAAGAACCGATACTTCAGCCAGCGCCTCACCCGTCAGCCAGCGGGCCGCGGGACCGGGTCCGGCCCAGGTCAGCGCCGCCAGGGAGGCACCGACCGCGCCGCCCGGCTCGTCCTCGAAGCTGCGGTGCAGCAGGCGGTCGGCGAGGTTCTCGACGCCCGCGCGGTACGGCGTACGGGCGAGTCTTCGGGCGGCGCCGTACACGCGCGCGGGAACGAGCACCGAGCCGTCGGCCTTGGTGAGGGCCGCCACCGGGCGGACCAGGTGACGGCGTTTGCGGTCCATGAGCAGGTCCGCGAGGCGGGCCGGGTGGGCGTCCAGGACCTGCCGGGCGCCGTAGCCGGTGAAGTGGTCGGCGCTGCCCGCGGCGAGGCGCGCGCGGTGGCGGGCGGCGGTCACCAGGCTGGGGCCGGGTTCGTCGGTCAGCGGGCCGTCCAGGTCGGCGTACGGCAGGGTCTCCTCGGCGCCGGTCACGACGACGTGGTGCAGACGCGGGTTGGCCGCCAGGGCGCCGGCCCGTTGCAGCTCCTCCTCACGCGCGCGTGTCGTCAGGTCGTTGAAGGTGACCGCCAGCAGCCGCTCCCCCGCGCCCGTGCCGTGGCCGAGGACGGTGCCCGGCATCCCGGGCAGGCCGGCCGCCAGCAGGGCCAGCGTGCCGGAGGCCGGACCGCCGGAGAGGTCGGCGCCGATGCCCGGGACCGGCATCCCGCGCGCGGCGCGCCGCTCGGCGGGACCCATTCCGGGTACGGGACCGGGATCGATGTCGGGCACGTGTCTGGGCGCGGACAGACGCGCGCGTACGGCGTCTACGAGCGCGTCGCGCACCGCGTCGACCGCGCTGTCCGGGTCGGCCGGCGGTGCCGCCACGGCGAGGGACGCGACCGGGTCGTAGCCGGCGATCTCACGCGCCCCAGCGCGCAGGATCAGCGCATGCCCCGGCGGTACGCGCCGCACGCCGTCGTACGGAGTGGAGTCGTGCAGGGCGGCCGGGACGTCCGGGGCGGCCAGGAGCGCGGCCAGGTGGCCGAAGTCGAGGTTGGCCTCGATGAGGTCGGCGAGCGGCAGCGCGGCCGTGGCGTAGGCGGTTCCGCCTGCCCAGGGGGTGTGGAAGACCGGGCGGGCGCCGGCGAGGTCGCCGCAGACGGTGACCCGGCGGCCGACCTGGACGACGGCGGTGTAGCTGCCGGGCCAGGCCGTCAGATGGCGCAGTGCACCCCCGCGCGCGGCGAACAGGCCGACGCGCAGCTGCTCGTCGCTCGCCCCGCAGGTGCCGAGGACCGCGATCCGGGTCTGGGGGTCGGCCTGGACCACCCGTACCTCGTCGGGGCGCCAGTCGCCGACCGCCCAGAGCGGATCGGGGTCGCCCCACAGGAGTTGGGAGCCGACGGGGTGCAAGGTCTCACCGTCGTAGCCGACTTGACCGCCGTAGGTGTCGCCGCCCTCGTAGCCGACGGCCCCGCCCAGCGCACCCGCGGCGGTGCTGCTCCATCCCACCAACCACCGCATCGACGCCTCCACGGGCTGTGGACAACCGAGTGCACCGTACGAACGGTTCACCATGCTGCCACGAAGAACGCGTCACAGAGGGAGGCGACGCCGCTTGTGATCCGGGGAGTGCGCCCGCGTCGTGGCGTCGGCGCCGGCCCGCGCGGACGGGGGGACCCCGGTGTCTGCGGCATGAATGCGCCCCCGGTACGCTCCCCCAAGTCGCCCTGTGCGCCCTCGATTTCCATGGTCGGAGGCGTTGTCACCCATGGAACGCAGGGTCGATTTTCGGCCAAATCCGGCGCGGGCGCGTCCCGTCGGCCGTGCCGTGCGCAGGCTCCGCACACGCTCCGTGCACACGCGCGTACCCGTCACGAGCCGCGCCGGCCCGGGAGACGGAAGGCGCCTCCCGGACCGCTCCGCCGCCCGCGGGGATGAAGGCGGCGGTGTCCCCCAGCCCACTGGATCCAGTACAGCGGGCCGACCCACGCACGACCCATGGAACCGTTCCCCCGATGGCCGGAGAAGAGCGCACACGCAGGCGCACGGCCACACAGCGGGAGCACGCGGCGACGGACCGTGCCGAAGCCCGCACTGCAGTACGGACCACAATCCCGCCAACCGGCAGAATGCCCCTTAACGCTTGGGATGCGGCGAACTACGCTGGGTTTACGAATGCCGCGTGGTTATGCCAGAGCGGCAGCCGGATGTGTCGAGGGGTGGCGCAATGTCCAGGGAGCAACGCGGGCCGAACGAAAAGCTCGGCGCCGTTCTCGCCCTCGCGGGAATCAGCAACGCAGGACTCGCGCGACGCGTCAACGACCTTGGCGCTCAACGCGGGTTGACTCTTCGCTACGACAAGACGTCCGTGGCGCGCTGGGTGTCGAAGGGCATGGTGCCGCAGGGCGCCGCGCCGCACCTCATCGCGGCCGCCATCGGGCAGAAGCTCGGCCGCCCGGTGCCGCTCCACGAGATCGGCCTGGCGGACGCGGACCCCGCGCCCGAAGTGGGCCTCGCCTTCCCCAGGGACGTCGCCCAGGCCGTGCGCTCGGCGACGGAGCTCTACCGCCTCGACCTGGCCGGCCGAAGGGCCGGTTCGGGGGGCATCTGGCAGTCCCTGGCCGGATCATTCGCAGTAAGCGCATACGCAACGCCCGCGTCGCGCTGGCTGATAACCCCGGCCGACAGTTCGGTGGCGCGTGAGGCCCACTCCCTGGAGGGGACCGGCGCACCGCTCAAAGTCGGCCACAGCGATGTGCAGAAGCTGCGGGAGGCCGCCGAGGACGCCAGACGGTGGGACTCCAAGTACGGGGGCGGGGACTGGCGTTCGTCGATGGTCCCCGAGTGCCTGCGGGTGGAGGCGGCGCCACTGCTGCTCGGCGCGTACTCCGACGAGGTCGGGCGCGCCCTGTTCGGGGCGAGCGCCGAACTGACCCGGCTGGCGGGGTGGATGGCCTTCGACACCGGTCAGCAGGAGGCCGCTCAGCGGTACTACATCCAGGCGCTGCGGCTCGCGCGCGCGGCAGCGGACGTACCGCTCGGGGGGTACGTGCTGGCGTCGATGTCGCTCCAGGCGACGTACCGGGGCTTCGGCGACGAGGGCGTCGACCTCGCGCAGGCCGCCCTGGAGCGCAACCGGGGGCTGGCGACCGCCCGCACGATGAGCTTCTTCCGGCTCGTCGAGGCACGCGCGCATGCCCGCGCGGGGGACGCGCAGGCGGCCGGGGCGGCGCTGAAGGCGGCGGAGAGCTGGCTGGAGCGGGCGCGGGAAGGGGATCACGACCCTTCGTGGCTCGGGTTCTACTCGTACGACCGGTTCGCCGCCGACGCGGCCGAGTGCTACCGGGACCTGAAGGCGCCCCGGCAGGTGCGGCGCTTCACCGAGCAGGCGCTGTCGCAGCCGACGGAGGAGTTCGTGCGCTCGCACGGGCTCAGGCTGGTCGTGTCCGCGGTCGCCGAGCTGGAGTCGGGGAACCTGGACGCGGCGTGCGAGCAGGGGGTGCGGGCGGTGGAGGTCGCGGGGCGGATCTCGTCGGCGCGGACCACCGAGTACGTGAAGGATCTTCTGCATCGGCTGGAGCCGTACGGGGACGAGCCGAGGGTGGTGGAGCTGCGGGAGCGGGCCCGGCCGCTGCTGATGGCGCCGGCCTAGAAGATCTTCGCCCCTGAGGCAAGCTGCCGTACCCCGCGTTTGAAGTGACTGTCAGTGGTGCAGTGCACTATCGGAGGCGGAGGTGGTGCAGGTGGTGGCGTACGACTGTGACGTGCTCGTCGTCGGCGGGGGCATCGTCGGGCTGTCCACGGCGTATGCGATCACGCGGAGTGCGCCCGGGACCCGGGTGACCGTGCTGGAGAAGGAGCCGGGACCGGCCCGGCACCAGACGGGGCGCAACAGCGGGGTGATCCACAGCGGGATCTACTACCGGCCCGGCTCGCTGAAGGCGCGGTACGCGGTGCGGGGCGCCGCGGAGATGACCAAGTTCTGCGCGGAGTACGGCATCGCGCACGCCGTCACCGGGAAGCTGATCGTCGCCACCGAGCGGGACGAGCTGCCCCGTCTGCACGGACTCGTGCAGCGCGGCCGGGAGAACGGCATACCGGTGCGGGAGCTGGGCGCCGCGCAGATCGCGGAGTACGAGCCGGAGGTGCGCGGACTGGCGGCGATCCACGTCGGGACGACCGGGATCTGCGACTACACGGCGGTCGCCCACCGGCTCGGCGAGGCGTCCGGGGCGGAGATCCGCTACGGCGCCGAGGTGGTGCGGGTCGACCGGCGGCCCGAGCGGGGGGTGGCCGTGCTCACCGCGCGCGGGGACGTCGTGCGGGGCCGTGCGCTGGTGAACTGCGCGGGGCTGTACTGCGACGAGATCGCCCGGATGACCGGGGACGAACCGGAGGTGCGGATCGTCCCGTTCCGGGGCGAGTACTACGAGCTGGCGCGGCCCGATCTGGTGCGCGGACTCGTGTATCCGGTGCCCGATCCGGCGTTCCCGTTCCTCGGGGTGCATCTGACCAGGGGGATCGACGGCGGGGTGCACGTGGGCCCCAATGCCGTGCCGGCGCTGGCCCGCGAGGGGTACGACTGGGGAGTCGTACGGCCCCGCGAGGCGCTGGCGACGGCGGCGTGGCCAGGGGTGTGGCGGATGGGACGCCGGCACTGGCGGTACGGGGCCGGGGAGCTGCGGCGGTCGGTGTCCAAGGGGGCGTTCGTGCAGGCGGTGCGGCGGTTGTTGCCGGCGGTGCGCGAGACGGACCTGGTGCGGGCGGACGCGGGGGTGCGGGCGCAGGCCGTGCTGCGGGACGGCGGTCTGGTGGACGACTTCCTGATCCGGGAGGGCGCCCGCGCGGTGCACGTGCTGAACGCGCCCTCACCGGCGGCGACGGCCTCGCTGCCGATCGGCCGGGAGGTCGCCCGCAGGGCCCTGGAGGTGCTCGGGACCCGGTGAACCTGGTGAGCCCGGCGCACGGCAGTAAAATCGACCCCACTGTGTCTGATTCCGTGAACACCCCCGAAGTCCCCCGGCCCGCTCCCGGCGGCGAGCACCACCCCGGCGAGTCCGTCCGGCACACCCGGGCCAAGGGGGAGCCACGCTTCCCCGACGGCCCGAAGGCCGACCCCGCCGGGTCGCACTTCGAGCGGCGGATCAGAAGCTTCCAGCCCCGGCGCAGCCGGGTGACGGCCGGGCAGGCCGACGCGCTGCAACGGCTGTGGTCGCGGTGGGGCCTCGACATCGACGGGCATGCCGTCGACCTCGGCGAGCTGTTCGGGAACGACAGACCCGTGGTGCTGGAGATCGGGTTCGGGATGGGCGAGGCCACCGCGCAGATGGCGGCCGCCGACCCGGACATCAATGTCCTCGCCGTGGATGTGCACACCCCCGGTCAGGGCAATCTGCTCAACCTCGCCGACCGGTCCGGGACGGACAACGTCCGGGTCGCCAACGGCGACGCGATCATCCTGCTGCGGGAGATGCTGACGCCCGACTCGCTGGCCGGGCTGCGCGTGTTCTTCCCCGACCCCTGGCCGAAGAAGCGCCACCACAAGCGGCGCCTCATCCAGCCGGAGTTCCTCAGCCTGGCCGCGACGCGGCTGCGGCCGGGGGCGACCGTGCACTGCGCGACCGACTGGGAGCCGTACGCGGAACAGATGCTGGACGTCCTCACCGCACACCCCGACTTCGAGAACACGCAGGCAGACGGCGGTTTCGCGCCCCGGCCCGCGTTCCGGCCGCTGACCCGTTTCGAGGGCCAGGGGCTGGACAAGGGGCATGTGGTGAACGACCTCCTCTTCCGTCGCGTACAGCACGGCGATCGCTGACCGACAGACCGTCCACCACAGTCCCCTCCCTCGTTAGGGTCGATGCCGTGGCCATCAGTCACCCGTTTCCGCCGTACCCACCGCACCCGGACGGCCCGGCCGAGGACGCCCGGCACCGGCGGGTGCACTGGTGGCGGAGGAGATGGGTGCGGTACGGGGCCCTCATCACGCTGCTCACGCTGTCCGGGCTGGTGATCCTGGCGCTGGTGCGGGAGCAGACCGGCACCGAGGGGTTCCTGGTCGGGCTGGGGCTCGCCGTGCTGCCGGTGCCGCTGCTGATAGCCGCCTTCCGCTGGCTGGACCGGGTGGAGCCCGGGCCCTGGCGGAATCTGGTGTTCGCCTTCGCCTGGGGCGCCTGCGCGGCCGCGCTGATCGCGATCGTCGCCAACAGCTTCGCCACCCGCTGGATAGCCACCGCCACGGCGGATCCGTCCGGCGCGGACACCCTCGGGGCGACGGTCATAGCGCCCGTCGTCGAGGAGTCCGCCAAGGCCGCCGCGATCCTGCTCGTGTTCCTCTTCCGCAGACGGGACTTCACCGGGCCGGTCGACGGGCTGGTCGTCGCCGGGATCACCGCCACCGGCTTCGCGTTCACCGAGAACATCCTCTATCTGGGCACCGCGTTCGGCACCGACCAGCTCAGCGGGGACAGCGGCATCGCGTCCGTGACGGCCGCGACCTTCTTCGTGCGGATCGTCATGTCTCCGTTCGCGCACCCTCTGTTCACCGTGCTCACCGGCCTCGGCTTCGGGCTCGCGGCGCGCTCCGGGTACGGCCGGCAGGTGCGCCGCGTGCTGTTCCCGCTGGGCGGGCTGCTCCTCGCGATGGGCATGCACGCCCTGTGGAACGGCTCCTCGACCTTCGGCGACTTCGGGTTCTTCGCGGTGTACGCGTCCTTCATGGTGCCCGCGTTCGGGCTGCTCACCTGGCTGGCGGTGTGGACCCGGCAGCGGGAGCTGCGCACGGTCCGCGAGGAACTGCCGGCGTACACGGCGGCCGGCTGGCTGACCCCGGCCGAGCCGTACGCGCTCGGCTCGATGCGGGCGCGGCGGCTGGCCCGCGAGTACGCCAAGCGGCATCTGGGCCGCCCGGCCGCGCGGGCGGTCGCCGAGTACGAGGCGTACGCGACCTCGCTGGCGTTCCTGCGGCACCGGGGGCGCGGCGGCCGGGCGGGCGACGACTTCGTCGTACGGGAGCGGGAGCTGCTGAACGAGCTGTGGCGGCGCCGGGAGGTCGCCCGCCCGGCGCTGGACCATGCGGCGCGGATGACGGTGCCCACGGCGCCCGGGCCGGGTTACGGGTACGGGAGCCCGCAGGGTTACGGCACCCCGCACGGGTACGGCAACGCCCACGGGCACGGCAACGCCCACGGGTACTACGGGTACGGGTATCCGGCGGGGCCGTACCCCGTCCAGAACCCCTATCGGTCGTAGGGGTCGGAGGTTACGCGGATGCCTGGGCCGAGGCCGTCGTCAGCCACGTGATCTCCTCGTCCGTCAGCTCCAGGTCCGCCACCGCCAGCAGGGGCGGCAGCTGGTCCAGGGTGCGGGCGGAGGCGATCGGGGCCACGACCGTCGGCCGGGCGGCGAGCCAGGCCAGGGCGACGGTGGCGACCTCGGCGTCGTGGGCCCGGGCGATCTCGTCGAGGGCGGCGAGGACGCGGACGCCGCGCTCGGTGTCGAGGTGCTTGCCGGCGCCCGCGGCCCGCGGTCCCTCCACCGTCGTACCGGGGCGGTACTTGCCGGTGAGGAAGCCGGAGGCCAGGGCGAAGTAGGGGACGGCGGCGAGGCCGGAGCGGGCCGCGAGGTCCTGGAGGCCGCCCTCGTAGGTGTCGCGGGAGACCAGGTTGTAGTGCGGCTGGAGGGCGACGTACCGGGCGAGGTCCTCGCGGTCGGAGAACTCCAGGGACTCCCGGAGGCGTTCGGGCGAGATGTTGGAGGCGGCGATGTGGCGCACCTTGCCGGCCCTCACCAGCTCGTCCAGGGCGCCGATGATCTCCTCGACCGGCACCTCGGGCTTGTCGAAGTGGGTGTAGTAGAGGTCGATGTGGTCGGTGCCGAGGCGGGTGAGGGACGCGTCGGCGGCGGCCTTGATGTTGGCGGCGGTCAGGCCGGGGAAGTCGGGGTGCTGGCTGACCTTGGTGGCGATGACGACGTCGTCGCGGTTGCCGCGCTTGTGCACCCACCTGCCGAGGATGGTCTCGGACTCGCCGCCGCTGTTGCCGTCGACCCAGGCGGAGTAGGAGTCGGCGGTGTCGACGAAGTTGCCGCCGGCGGCGGCGTAGGCGTCCAGGACGGCGAAGGAGGTCGCCTCGTCGGCGGTCCAGCCGAAGACGTTGCCGCCGAGGGCGAGCGGGAAGACCTCGAGGTCCGAGGAGCCGAGCTTGCGCAGAGAAGTCATGTCCTACGTCAACAACGGCTTCGGAGCGGCCCATTCCGTCCGCCGCGCCGAAGCGTACGAAGAACGTGTGAACAGGACCGCTCCGGGAAGGGCAAGGGCGGCATCAGTTGGACGCGCCCGTAGGACGGCACCCTTACGGGTTGAGCCCCTTGCTGTGCAGCCAGGCCATCGGGTCGATGCCGTTGGCGGCGCCGTCCGGGTGGACCTCCAGGTGGAGGTGGGCGCCGGTGACGTTGCCGGTGGCGCCGACGCGGCCGATCACGTCACCGGTGCCGACCTTCTGGCCCGCGCTGACGTTGATCGAGGACTGGTGGCAGAACCACAGCTCGGTGCCGTCGTCCAGGGTGAGGATGGTGCGGTAGCCGTAGGAGCCCGCCCAGCCCGCCTCGGTGATGGTGCCGCTGTGGACGGCCTTGATCAGGGTGCCGGTGGGGGCGGCGAAGTCGAGGCCGGTGTGGTAGCCGGAGGACCAGTAGGCACCGGCCTGACCGAAGGTCGCGGTGAGCGTGTACGAGGAGGTCGGCAGCGTGTACTGCTTGGCCAGCTCGGCCAGGCGCGCGGCCTCGGCCTTCTCCTTGGCGGCCTGCTCGGCCTTCTCCTTCGCGGCGGCGGCCTCGGCCTTGGCGTCCTTCTCGGCCTTGGCGACCGCGGCCGCCTCCGCCTTGGCCGCGGCGGCCTCGGCGGCGGCCTGGGCACGGTCGGCGACCTGGGTCTGCTGCGACTCGGCCTGAGCCATGATCCGCTCGCGCAGCGCCTCACCGGCGTCGGCCGCGGCGCCGCTCCGGTCGGTGGCGGTGGAGGCCTCGGCGCCGAAGCCGGAGAGCGCGGGTGCGGCGTCCTGGCCTGAGTCGTCGTCGGAGATGAGGGAGCCCACGGAGGGCAGGTCCGGCATGGAGATGGAGACCGGGGGCTTGCCGGTGTTGGCGCTGGCCATGCCGCCGGCGCTGAAGGCGGCTATGACGCCGACGCCGAGGACGGTGGAGCTGCGGGCGAATCCGCCGCCGCCGCGCTGCTTGGCGACCCGGTGCTTGCCCCGTGCCGGGGCGAGGGACTCCTCGGTGGGATTCCACTCCTCCCAGGGGCCCTCTTCGCTGCGGTAGCTGCCGTAGCCGAAGGTGTCGGAAGAGGAACGCTGGCTCGGCACGAAGGGGGCTTCGGGAGCAGGCCGGTTGGACGCCACGCGGGCGCACTCCTTTCCTTCCGACGCCTACCGGGTTAGCTGACGGGTTCGGAGCGGGAAGGTCTCCTACGCGCGTAAACCGTTCGTGACTCTACGAGTTCACGACGCTTCCGTGCGATTCACCCCAAGATGGTGGTTCCCCGGTTCCCTTGCGGGATTCGACGCGTGCGCACGGAGCCGACTCTTGTGACGGCTGGGACGACCGCGCTGCGTTATCGAACGTTAATAGACCCGGGCGTAGCTTTCCAAGCTCTTCCCCTTGATCAACAACCTTTTTTGGCCTGGACTTTCGGGCCATGACCGGTGAAAAACGGGCGAGTTGCCGGAATTCACAGTACACACACAGCCCGCTTGCAGGGCCGGACGGAGAACGCGCGACGCATACACCGAGGGCCGGAACCCTTTCGGATTCCGGCCCTCGGCCTTCAGTAGCGGGGACAGGATTTGAACCTGCGACCTCTGGGTTATGAGCCCAGCGAGCTACCGAGCTGCTCCACCCCGCGTCGTTGAAACAACTGTATCACCCGCTCAGGTGCAGGTTCGCCACCCTCGCCCGCTCGGCGTACTCCGGGAGGACGACGACGTCCACGCCCTCGGCCGTCAGCAGCCCGTTTCCGTCGGCGGCGGTCACGAAGGTGTCCGGCTCCCGCCAGGCGGTGACCACCCGGCGCACGCCCGCGTCGAGGATGAGGCGGGCGCAGGGCTTGGGGCGGGAGGCGCGGCGGGCGCAGGGTTCGAGGCTGCTGTAGACGGTGGCCGTGGCCAGCCGGGGGTCGGCCGGGTCGAGTTTCGCGAGGGCGGCCTCCTCGGCGTGGACGACGGGGTCGCCGGCCTCGCGGGAGTGGCCGCGCGCCAGTTCCGTGCCGTCGGCGGCGACGATGACCGCGCCGACGCTGAAGGCGGTGTCGGAGGGCGGGCACTGGGCGGCGAGCTCACAGGCGAGGGCCAGCCAGTGGCGGTCGGCGGCGGAGGGGAGCGGGCCGGTGCCGGGGGCGGTGGGCTCGTACCGCATGAGGACGACGTCCTCGATCCGCCGGGTCTCGGTGAGCCGGAGCCGTCCGCCCTGGTAGGCGCCGGGGCCGAAGAGGCGGGGCGCGTCCGGGTCGCCGACGAAGAGGGGGGCGAGGACGAGCTGGACCTCGTCGGCGAGGCCCTGCTGGAGGAGCTGGGTGTGGATCGTGCCGCCGCCCTCGACCATGAGCCGCCGTACGCCGCGCTCGTCGTGGAGGTGCTCGAGGAGGCGGCGCCAGTCCAGGTCGGGGCCGAGCGGGACGACATCCGCGGCGATGCCGAGCGCCTCGGCGCGCCGGGCGCCCCGGTCCGTCGTGTAGACGACCTTGTCGCCGCCGGTGTGCCAGAAGTGCGCGGCGGGGTCGAGGTCGCCGGAGCCGCTGACAGTGACCTTGAGGGGGTACTCCGGCTTTCCGGCCGCCACGCGCGCGTGCCTGCGGTCGGCGGAGTTCACCAGCAGCCGGGGGTTGTCGGCGCGGATGGTGCCGGCGCCGATCAGGATCGCGTCGACCGAGGCCCGTACCTCGTCGACGCGGTCGAAGTCGGCGGGGCTGGACAGCAGCAGGCGCTCGGCGGTGGTGTCGTCCAGATAGCCGTCGAGGGAGACGGCGGCGGACAGCAGGACGTATGGGTACGGCATCGGCGCGGCTCCCCTGGGACACGAACTGTTTCGGCAACGAGGTGGGTCTTGGTTCAAGTTTGAAACAAACCTACACTGGAGGCATGACGACCCGCTGGCTCACCCCCGAGGAGCAGCGCGCCTGGCGCGCGTACGTCGCCGGCTATCTCCTCCTGGAGGACGCCATCGACCGGCAGCTCCAGCAGGAGGCCGGCATGCCCCATCTCTACTACTCCATCCTCGCGAACCTGTCCGAGTCCCCCGAGCGGCGGCTGCGGATGACCGATCTGGCGGAATCGCTGAAGATCACGCGCAGCCGGCTGACGTACGCGGTGACCCGGCTGGAGAAGGACGGTCTGCTGCGGCGCGAGGACTGCCGCTGGGACAAGCGCGGCAGTGTCGCGGTGCTGACGGAGGAGGGCATGGCGGCCCTGGAGCGGCTGGCACCCGGCCATGTGGAGACGGTCCGCACCGGCCTCTTCGACCGGCTCACCCCCGAGCAGGTCCGCCAGCTGGAGGAGATCTTCACGCAGGTGGTCGCCGGATTCCAGGAAGACGGCGAGGCGCTGCCGGAAGAACTGCCGTGGCGCAGGCGTTCATCGGGATGTTCCGGAAGCTCGTGAGCCGGGCCACAATCACGTTGCTTCAAATTTAAAGCATGGGGTAGGGTCTCACCCGGCACACTGCTTCAAATCTGAAGCAGAAGCCGTACCGACCGCACTCGCCCCGGGAGACCCGCATGCCCGACACCCCCGCCGCCACCCAGCGCGCCCGCGTCCGGGTTCCGCTGCGCTTCCACGACGGCTACTCCGTCGACGCCGAGCTGGTCACCTTCCACGGCCTGGCCGATGAGCAGGAGCATGTCGCCGTGGTGCTCGGCGAGCCCGCGCCCGGCACGGTCCCGCTGGTCCGGCTGCACTCCGAGTGCCTCACCGGGGACGTCTTCGGCTCGGCCCGCTGCGACTGCGGCCCGCAGCTGCGCGAGGCCGTCGAGCGCATAGCCGAGACCGGCGGCATCCTGCTCTACCTGCGCCAGGAGGGCCGCGGCATCGGCCTCTACAACAAGCTCGACGCGTACGCCCTCCAGGACCAGGGCCTGGACACCTACGAGGCGAACGCCGCCCTCGGACTGCCCGAGGACGGCCGCGACTACACCGCCGCCGCCCAAATGCTGCAGGCCCTCGGCGTCACCAGCCTGGACCTGCTGTCCAACAACCCCGACAAGGCCGACCAGCTGCGGGAGCTCGGCATCGACGTCCACGACCGGGTCCCGACCGGTGTGTTCACCACCCCGCACAACGTCCGCTACCTGCGCGCGAAGGTCCTGCAGACCCAGCACACCCTGCCGCTGGCCCAGCTCAGCGCCGGCTGAACGGACCGTCCAGGGCGGCCCACTGGAGCAGCATGATGGTCTTCGCGTCGGCGATCCCGCCGGAGCGGACCAGACCGAGGGCCTCCGTGAACGGCAGCTCCACGACGGCGATGTCCTCGCCCTCGGCCGCCACACCCGCCGTGTCGGCGCCGGGGGCCGAGCCGTCGTAGGGGGCGGCGAAGAAGGCCAGGCGCTCGGTGACCGAGCCCGGGCTCATGAACGCGTCGAACACATGCTCCACCTCGTGCACGGTACGACCCGTCTCCTCGACGGCCTCACGGCGGATCGCCGCCTTCGGGTCGTCGCCGTCCAGCAGCCCCGCCGCGGTCTCCAGGAGCATGCCGTCGGGGTGGCCGTTGACGTAGGCGGGCAGCCGGAACTGACGGGTCAGCAGGACCGTTTCCCGTACGGGGTCGTAGAGCAGGATCGTCGCGCCGTCGCCCCGGTCGTAGGTCTCCCGCCGCTCCCGGCTCCAGTGGCCGTCGTGGTGCCGGTAGTCGAAGGTGGTGCGGCGCAGGACCGCCCAGTCGCAGGCGAGGACCTCGACGTCGAGGATGCGGACGCGCGGGTTCCCGGTGAGGTCACGGCCGTGCAGATGCAGGCCGGTGCGGCCGCGGGGGTCGGGGGTGTCGATGCCGGCGGTCATGGGGGCTCCTCGGGTCGCGGGCGGGCTTCGCACGGGAGTTCCATGATCCCAAGGTCGCGGGGTGCGGAGCCGGTCATCGGCCGGGCTGCTGTCGAACGGCGTCGACGGCATCGTGCGGCTCCCGTCGGCGCGGAGCGGTTCCGGGCGGACGCCGGCGTGCTGGACGGCGTACGGCTCACCGGGACGGGCACGGTCGCCGACCGGTCGTGGGCCCGCCCCGCCGTCACCGTGCTCGGCATCGAGGAGGGCACGGGTTCGCCCTTCCGGGCCGTCAGGGCGGCTCGAACCCGCTGTGCACCGTCCTCGCGCGGGCCTACCAAACGCCGAGATCATCGCGCCGAACCGGAGCGACCGCCGCGAGCCCGGGGGAACGCCGCGGCGCCCGCCCCGGCCGAAGCCGGAACGGGCGCCGCACAGCAGGTCGGAGGCGGTATCCCCCGACCACCGTCCGTAGGCCCTGTGGGACTCGAACCCACAACCAATGGATTAAAAGTCCACTGCTCTGCCAATTGAGCTAAGGGCCCAGGCGATGTTGCCTCCCCGAGCATAGCCGGACCCGGCCGTGTCTCCGATCGGGTATCGGGGACACGGCCGCGCCGCGGGCCGGGAACCGGTGAGGATCGGCCGGTCAGGGGGTCTTTCCGGCCCGGGCCGCCTCGCGCGCGGCGGTCCGTTCGTGGTCGGGGTTGAGGAACCAGGTGCGGGCCGAGGCCAGCCACCACACGCCCGCGAAACCGAGGACGACCAGGACGGCGACCGGGGCGTAGTTGAAGGTCTCCCAGGTGACCGGGGAGACCTGCGGCAGCATGAACAGCACGGTGATCACCACGACCCACCCCACCGACACCACGCCGATCGCCTCCGACCAACGGCCCAGATGCCACGGCCCCCGCTCGAAGGCCGCGCCCTTGCGGACCCTCAGCAGCGTCGGGATGACATAGGCGATGTAGAGGCCGATCACCGCGATGGAGGTGACCGCCGCGTAGGCCGTGACGTTGATCAGGTACGGCAGGCCGAGGACGAGCGCGCCGCCCGCCGCCAGCCAGACCGCCGCAACCGGGGTACGGGTGCGCGGGCTGACCGTGTGCCAGACGTGCGACCAGGGCAGTGCGCCGTCCCGCGAAAAGGCGTAGATCATGCGGCTGTTGGCGGTCACCGAGGCCATTCCGCAGAAGAGCTGGGCGCCGATCACCACCAGGAGCAGCAGCTTGCCCGCCGTGGCGCCGAGCGCGTCGAGGAGGATCTGGGCGGGCGGTGCGCCGGTCGGGGAGTTGCGGGCGCCGTCGTAGGACTGGATGGCGAAGGTGAAGCCCAGCAGCAGGACGAATCCCGCTATCCAGGAGGTCCAGATGGACTGCACGATGCCCTTCGGGCCGGCCGTGGACGCGTCGTGGGTCTCCTCCGTCATATGGGCCGAGGCGTCGTAGCCGGTGAAGGTGTACTGGGCCATCAGGAGGCCGAGCAGCACCACATAGACGCTGCTTCCCCAGCCCGTGTTGTTGACGAACTCGCCGAACACGAAGGACGCGGACTGGTGGTGGTCCGGCACGAAGGCCAGGGCGCCGACGATCACCGCGACGCCGAGCACGTGCCACCACACGCTGACGCTGTTCAGCAGCGCGACGATCCGCACACCGAAGGTGTTCAGCAGACCGTGCAGCAGGAGGATCCCGGCGAACAGCAGGACCGTGCGGCCCGGTGTCACCTCGAAGTCGAACTGGAGGTTGAGGTACGCCCCGAGGAAGGACGCCGCGCCGAAGTCGATGCCCGCGGTCACCGCGACCTGGCCCAGCACGTTGAACCAGCCCGTGAACCAGGCCCAGGCGGCGGCCGTGCGCGGCGGGGCGAGACGGTGGGCCCAGAAGTACAGGCCCGCGGAGGTGGGGTACGCCGAACAGATCTCGGCCATCGACAGACCCACGAAGAGGGTCATGAGGCCCACGGCCACCCAGCCCCAGATGATCACCGCGGGGCCGCCGGTGTTCATCCCGAAGAGGTAGAGGGTCAGACAGCCGGAGAGGACCGAGATGATCGTGAAGGAGACCGCGTAGTTGGAGAACGCCGACATGCGGCGGGCGAGAACCTGCGTGTATCCGAGCTGGGCCAGCCGCTCCTCGTCCGAGAGGCCGCTCCCTGTGCCTTCATCTGTCATGCCCCCAGCAATGCCCGCGCGGAGGGGGTGACACACGTCACAACTTGGCTGAAAAGTGCGGTCGGTGGCCGGGATGCCGAAAGGGCCCGTACGACGGGGAGTCGTACGGGCCCTTCGGTCAGCCGGTCACCGGCCGGTGTCAGCCGTTGCGCTTCCAGCGCGGCTTGTCGTCGCGGCGGCCGAAGGAGCCGCTGCCGCTGCCGCTGCCACGGTGCTCACCGCGGTGGTCGTCACGGCGGCCGAACGGGCGGTCGTGGCCGCCGGAGCGGAAGCCCGGGCGGTCGTCGCGGCGGTCACGGTTGAACGGGCGGTCGCTGCCACGGTGACCGGCACGGTCGTCACGGCGGAAGCCGCCACGGTCGTCACGGCGCTCGAAGGAACGGCCACCGCGGTCGTCACGGTCGCGGTTGTCGCGGTTGTCGCGGTTGAAGCCACCGCCACGGTTGTCGCGGTCGTCACGGCGGAAGCCGCCACGGTCGTCAC
>NZ_JBEXXK010000070.1:0-36237 GCF_040630405.1 Streptomyces sp. NPDC005811 | reverse complement strand
TCGACGCTCGAAGGAACGGCCACCGCGGTCGTCACGGTTGTCGCGGTTGAAGCCGCCGCCACGGTTGTCACGGTCGCGGTTGTCGCGGTTGAAGCCACCGCCGCGGTTGTCGCGGTCGTCACGGCGGAAGCCACCGCGGTCGTCACGACGCTCGAAGGAACGGCCACCGCGGTCGTCACGGTTGTCGCGGTTGAAGCCGCCGCCACGGTTGTCACGGTCGCGGTTGTCGCGGTTGAAGCCGCCACCGCGGTTGTCGCGGTCGTCACGGCGGAAGCCACCGCGGTCGTCACGACGCTCGAAGGAACGGCCACCCCGGTCGTCACGGCGCTCACGGCGCTCGTACGACGGCGTGGACGGCGTGCGCTCCTCGCGCGCGACCCGGTCGACGTCACGCGCGGCCGGCTGCTCGGGGACGGAGGCCGCCTCGACCGCCGCCTGCACCTCGGCCTCGGCCTGCTCCTGCGCCTCGGCCACCGCGGCCTCGGGGTCCTCGCCGCGCTCGCGGGCGACCCGGGCGACCAGACGGTCCGCCTCCTCGCGCAGCTCGCTCGCGCGGCGCTGCGCCCGCTCCAGCTGCTTGGTGAGGTGGGCGACCTCGCGCTCGGCCTGCTGGGCCGCGTTGCCCGCGGACTCCGCCTGGACCTCGGTCATCGAGCGGGCGCCGGTGATCTCGGCGACCTCCGGGTCGAAGGCGGCACCGCCCTGGATGATGTGGCGTGCGGCGTCGACGCCCGCGTCCTCCATCAGACGGAAGATCTGACGGCGCTGGTGCGGGAGGGAGAGCGAGACGACCGTGCCGGTGCGGCCGGCGCGGGCCGTGCGGCCGGCGCGGTGCAGGTAGTCCTTGTGGTCGCCGGCCGGGTCCACGTTGAGGACCAGGTCGATGCCGTCGACGTGGATGCCACGGGCGGCGACGTCGGTCGCGACCAGGCAGTTGACGTAGCCGTCCTTGAAGTCGGCCAGCGTGCGGGTGCGGGCGCCCTGGGTCATGCCGCCGTGCAGCGCGTCCGCCTTCACGCCCGCCTCGCGCAGCTGCTCGGCGACGCGGTCGGCGCCCAGCTGGGTGCGGACGAAGATGATGGTGCGGCCCTTGCGGGAGGCGATCGCGGCGGTGACCGGCGCCTTGTCCTTGGGCTTCACGATCAGGATGTGGTGGGACATGGTGGTGACGGCGCCCTGGGCGGCGTCGACCTCGTGCGAGACCGGCTTGTTCAGGTAGCGGTCGACGAGGGTCTTGATCTCGTTCTCCATGGTCGCGGAGAAGAGCATGCGCTGGCCGCCGGCCGGCACCTGGTCGAGCAGCTCCGTCACCTCGGGCAGGAAGCCCAGGTCGGACATCTGGTCGGCCTCGTCGAGAACGGTGATCTGCACGTCCTCGAGGGAGCAGGCGCCGCGGTTGATGATGTCGCGCAGCCGGCCCGGGGTGGCGACGAGGATGTCGACGCCGCGCTCCAGGGCGTAGATCTGGTTGCCCATCGACGTACCGCCGCAGACGACCTTCATCTTGAGGCCGAGGACGTCGCCGTACGGCTGGAGCGCGTCGGCGACCTGCATCGCCAGCTCACGGGTGGGGGTGAGGATGACGGCGCGGGGCTTGTGCTTCTGGGTGTGACCGCCGGCCAGCGTGGCCAGGGTCGGCAGACCGAAGGAGAGGGTCTTGCCGGAGCCGGTGCGGCCGCGGCCGAGGATGTCCTTGCCGACCAGGGCGTCCGGGATGGTCGCGGCCTGGATCGGGAAGGGGACCGTCACACCGTTCTGCGCGAGCTTGCGCACGACGCCCTCGGGCAGGCCCAGGTCGGCGAAGGTGATCTCGGGGGTCTCGTCGGCCTCATCGGCCTCGTCGGCGACCTCGACGATGTCGACGATCTCGTCGTCGAGCTCGACGTCACCGATGTTCTCGAGCGCCTCGAGCGCCTCGTTCTCGACGGCCTGGGAGGCCTCGGCGGCCTGGGTGTCCTCGGTCAGGACAGCGTGATCGGCACTGGAAATGGACATGCGTAAGCGAAACCTTCCGGAGTCTCGTCGGCACGCGCCCGTCAACTCCGTGTTCGCATTACGACCGCCTCAATGCAGTCAGCCACGGCAAGGGAGAGTACGCGCCACACGGCGCGCTCTGTGGTGGCGCCGGGCAAATGGGATCAAACGATCTACCACCATACGCACCCTGCCCCACCGAAGGCAAATCAAGCCCCCGGTACACCGGGGAGACCCTCATCACGTCACCCGGCGGCCCCGGGCACCGGCCAGGGCGCCGGCAGGGGCGCCGACGGGGCTAGACCGGGGCCCCCGCCTCCGGTGCCGGCTCCCGCTGGATCAGCTGGGCGGCCGTCCCGCCGCCGGTCTCCTCGTGCGCGGAGGACGAGGGTTCCGCGACCGTCGGGTCCGGCGCCTGGGTCGGCGGCTCGGGGGAGGGCGCGGGCGGCTCCGGGGCGGGCGAGCCGGGCGCCGTCGGCTGCTCGTTCGTCGGCGCCGGCTCGCCCGGCTGCACCGTCCGCCCCGGCCCGGCCGGGCGCGGGGACGCCGACGCGCTTCCCCCGGCGGACGGCGAGGCGCTCGCGGAGGCGGAGGCGCTCGCCCCGTGCCCGCCCCGGCGCTTCCCGTGCCCGTGCTTGCCGTCCCCGCCTCCGGCGCCCAGGTAGCCGCCGCCCACGCCCGCCGGACCGCCGTCGGGCTCCGCACCGCCGTGCCGCCCCGCCGAGTGCGACGGCCTGACCGGGCCCTCCGCGTCGTTCCCCACGCTCATGCAGCCGGCGGCGGCGGTCACGGCCAGGACGGTGGCGGCCAGACGAACGGGTACGTACATGGGGCGCACGGGGCCACCTCCGGTGCAGGCGCAAAATGAGTCACCTCACCAACTCCCGCCGCCCACGGGAGGACACGCGCCCCGTTCACCGAGGGCGCCGCCCGCGTCCGTCAGCCGTAGCCGAGGGCGTGCAGCCGTGCGTCGTCGATGCCGAAGTGGTGGGCGATCTCGTGCACCACCGTCACCTCGGTCTCCGCGACGACCTCCTCCCGGGTCGCGCACATCCGCAGCGTCGGACCCCGGTAGATCGTGATCCGGTCGGGCAGCACCCCCGCGTACCACTCCCCGCGGTCCGTCAGCGGGGTCCCCTCGTACAACCCGAGCAGCTCGGGATCGTCCGCCGGCGGCTCGTCCTCGACGAACACCGCGACGTTGTCCATCAGCCGCGTCAACTCCGGCGGAATCCGGTCCAGCGCCTCGGCGACCAGTTCCTCGAACTCCTCGCGCGTCATCTCCAGCACAGGCCCATTGTCGGGTACACCACCCTCCTGGGAGGAGAACCCGACCGCATGCCCGACCGCATACCGGGGCGCACACCCGGGCATACGGCACCAATGGCCCGCGTCCGTGTCCGCATCCCCCGTACGCACCCCGCGCCCACCGCCCCGGCCCTCGAACTCGCGCCCCGCCCCCGCCCCTGGTCCCGCGTCCTCGGTCTGGTGGCGGTCGTCCTGCTGGGCGCCTGGCTGGGCCTGCTGGTCGTCGGGAACGTCCGCGTACCGGTCGGCCCCATGAACACGACGATGGCCCTGCGCCCCTCCCTCACCGGCGGCACCAAGATCAACGTCTCCCCGCTGGGCGCCCTCACCCTCGACAGCCACACCGCCCCGGTCCGCCTCGACGTCAACGTCGACCAGCTCGACCCCGCCCGCTCCCAGGCGCTCGTCGACCACCCCGAGCGGCTCTCCGGCCTCCAGGACGAGGTCGCCCACGACGTCGAGCACGGCACCCTCGACCTCGCCGTACGCTCCTGCGCCGCCGTCGTCATCGGCGCCACCGCCCTCGGGCTCGTCGTCTACCGCCGCCCGCGCCGCGCCCTCGCCGCCGGCGGCCTCGCCCTGGCCCTCCTCGCGGCCTGCGGCGCCACCGCGTACGCCACGTGGAACCCCAAGTCGGTCCTCGAACCCCGCTTCTCCGGCCTGCTCTCCTCCGCGCCCTCGCTCGTCGGCAACGCCCGCAGCATCGTCACCGAGTTCGACGTCTACCAGCAGGAACTGGCCCGTCTGGTGACCAACGTGACCAAGCTCTACGACGTCACCTCGACGCTCCCGGCCTACCAGCCCGACCCCACCACGGTCCGCGTCCTGCACGTCTCCGACATCCATCTCAACCCCGCGAGCTGGAAGATCATCGCCTCGCTGGTGGAGCAGTACAAGGTGAACGTGATCGTCGACTCCGGCGACACCATGGACCACGGCACCTCCGCCGAGAACGGCTTCCTCGACCCCGTCGCCGACCTGGGCGCGCCCTACGTCTGGGTGCGCGGCAACCACGACTCCCGCGTCACCCAGAGCTACCTGGACCGCATCAAGAACGTGCACGTCCTCGACGACGGCCGCGCCGAGACCATCGCCGGGCTGCGCTTCGCGGGGATGGGCGACCCCCAGTTCACGCCCGACCGCTCCTCGGTGCCGGGCGCCGGGGCGTCCCAGGAGGCGGCGGGCGACCGCCTGGCGGAGGCGCTGCGCGCCGAGACGGCCGCCGGCACCCCGGCCGACGTGGCCGTCGTCCACGAGCCCTCCGCCGCCCGCCGCACCGACGGCACGGTCCCGCTGGTCCTCTCCGGGCACCTCCACCACGAGCAGATGGAGGTCATGAAGAACGGCACGCGGCTGCGCGTGGAGGGCTCGACGGGCGGCAGCGGCCTGCGGGCCGTCGAGGGCGAGTACCCGGACCCCATCGAGGCGTCGATCCTCTACTTCGACCGCGGCACCAAGCGCCTCCAGGCCTGGGACGAGATCCGACTCGGCGGCCTGGGTCTGACGACGGCGGAGGTCAGCCGCCACCTCCCCAAGGAGAACCAGCCCGGCGCTTCCCCCGCCCCGCCTTCCTCCCCGCCCCCTTCCAGCCCCTCCCCGTAAACCGTTTTGGCGATCCCTCCCGCCATCCCATATGCTTCTCACGTCCCCGACGCGCTGAGAAGCGCGCAGGCGGGCCGATAGCCCTCATCGTCTAGCGGCCTAGGACGCCGCCCTTTCAAGGCGGTAGCACGGGTTCGAATCCCGTTGGGGGCACGCAACACCGTGTGCGACACTGTCGTACACAACAGCTTGGTCCTGTGGAGCAGTTTGGAGTGCTCGCCACCCTGTCAAGGTGGAGGCCGCGGGTTCAAATCCCGTCAGGACCGCTGAGGTTTCACGTGAAACCTCGTGGCTGGGTAGCTCAGTTGGTACGAGCGATCGCCTGAAAAGCGATAGGTCGCCGGTTCGACCCCGGCCCCAGCCACAATCGCTGAACAGCGGAAAGACCCCCGTCGAGATCCTCGACGGGGGTCTTTCGTTGTCCCCTTCTTCGCTTTCTTCACTCTTCTCCAGTCTCCTTCCCCGCCGCGTCCCATCCGGTACGTTCGTGGCCGTCGGTGTGGCGTGGAGGGGGCGGGGAGCGCGTGAGTGGGAGTGTCGCACTGGAGAAGGACCGGGCGCGGTACGGGCTGATGGCGGTGATCGTCAGCAATCTCGCGGTCGCCGGGATCGCCGTCTTCGGGGTCTGGCGGCTGGACGGGGACCGCTCGGTGATCATCGGGGTGCTGACCGCCGCCTTCACGGCCGTGAGCAGCACGACCACCGCATACCTGGGCATCAAGGCCGTGTCCAACACGGCGAAGTCCATCGCCCTCGCGGAGCCCCAGCGCCGCGCCGAGGCCGCGGCCCTCGCCGCCGCGGCAGCCGCCACGGCGACCCCGCCGACCCCGCCGGCCTCCCCCGCCGAACCGGCTCCCGTCCCGCCCCCGGCACCGCGCAGCCCCTGACCCGGAGGCGCGCCGCGTCTCCGTGGGCAAAAGGGTTCGCCACGTATTTGGCCGGGATGAGATCCTGGATCGCGTATGTCTACGCACCCTGCCCCCGCCCTCGGCGCCCTCGCCCCCCGCCTGGCCGAGCTGTCCCTGCGCGACGCGCACCGGCTCGGGCGCAGGCTCGAAGGCGCGCGCAAGATCCGCAAGCCGGAGGCCCGTGCCGCCGTCCTCGCCGAGATCGAGGCCGAGGTCGCACAGGTCGAGGAGCGGATGGCCCTCCGGCGCGACCGCGTCCCGGCCGTCACGTACCCCGAGCAGCTCCCGGTCAGCCAGAAGAAGGACGAGATCGCGGCCGCCATCCGCGATCACCAGGTCGTCATCGTCGCCGGTGAGACCGGGTCCGGCAAGACGACCCAGATCCCGAAGATCTGCCTGGAGCTGGGGCGGGGGGTGCGCGGGATGATCGGGCACACCCAGCCCCGTCGTATCGCCGCCCGCACCGTCGCCGAGCGCGTCGCCGAGGAGCTGCGCACGCCGCTCGGTGAGGCCGTCGGCTGGAAGGTCCGCTTCACCGACCAGGTGAACCCGGACGCCACCTTCGTCAAGCTGATGACGGACGGCATCCTGCTCGCCGAGATCCAGACGGACCGCGAGCTGCGCGCCTACGACACCATCATCATCGACGAGGCCCACGAGCGGTCCCTGAACATCGACTTCCTGCTGGGGTACCTGGCGCAGCTGCTGCCGCGGCGCCCCGACCTGAAGGTCGTCATCACCTCGGCGACCATCGATCCCGAGCGCTTCTCCCGCCACTTCGGCGACGCCCCGATCATCGAGGTCAGCGGACGGACGTATCCGGTCGAGGTCCGCTACCGGCCCCTCCTGGAGGAGGAGTCCGAGGACGCCGACCGGGACCAGATCACCGCGATCTGCGACGCCGTGGAGGAACTCCAGGCCGAGGGCCGGGGCGACATCCTCGTCTTCCTCTCCGGTGAGCGCGAGATCAGGGACACGGCGGACGCGCTGGAGAAGAAGCAGTACCGGTTCACGGAAGTGCTGCCGCTGTACGCCCGCCTGTCGCACGCCGAGCAGCACCGCGTCTTCCAGCCGCACACCGGACGCAGGATCGTTCTGGCGACCAACGTCGCCGAGACCTCCCTGACCGTTCCGGGCATCAAGTACGTCATCGACCCCGGCTTCGCCCGGATCAGCCGCTACAGCCACCGCACCAAGGTGCAGCGTCTGCCCATCGAGCCGATCAGCCAGGCCAGCGCCAACCAGCGCAAGGGCCGCTGCGGCCGCACCAGCGACGGCATCTGCGTCCGTCTCTACACCGAGGACGACTTCACCGCCCGCCCGGAGTTCACGGACGCCGAGATCCTCCGGACGAACCTCGCCTCCGTCATCCTCCAGATGACCGCGGCCGGCCTCGGCGACATCGAGAAGTTCCCCTTCATCGACCCGCCGGACCACCGCAACATCCGTGACGGCGTCCAGCTGCTCCAGGAGCTGAACGCGCTCGACCCGGCCCAGAAGGACCCCCGCAACCGGCTGACGCAGACCGGCCGCAAGCTGGCCCAGCTCCCCGTCGACCCGCGCCTGGCCCGGATGGTCCTGGAGGCCGAGAAGAACGGCTGTGTCCGCGAGGTCATGGTGATAGCCGCCGCGCTGTCCATCCAGGACCCGCGCGAGCGCCCGGCCGACAAGCAGACCCAGGCCGACCAGCAGCACGCCCGCTTCAAGGACGAGACCAGCGACTTCCTGGCGTACCTCAATCTGTGGCGGTACGTCCGTGAACAGCAGCGCGAGCGCGGCTCGTCGTCCTTCCGCCGGATGTGCAAGCAGGAGTACCTGAACTTCCTGCGCATCCGTGAGTGGCAGGACATCTATACGCAGCTGCGAACGGTCGCCAAGCAGATGGGCCTCCCGCTCGACGAGCAGGACGCCCCGGGCGACAGCATCCATGTCTCCCTTCTCGCCGGTCTGCTCTCGCACATCGGCATGAAGGACGTGAAGGACGGCGCGAAGAACGAGTACCTGGGCGCGCGCAGCGCCAAGTTCGCGATCTTCCCGGGTTCGGCGCTGTTCAAGAAGACGCCCCGGTTCGTGATGTCGGCCGAGCTGGTCGAGACGTCCCGGCTGTGGGCGCGGGTCAACGCCAAGATCGAACCGGAGTGGGTCGAGCCGCTCGCCGGGCATCTCCTGAAGCGGACGTACAGCGAGCCGCACTGGGAGAAGGACATGGCGGCCGTGATGGCGTTCGAGAAGGTCACGCTGTACGGCGTGCCGATCATCGCCCAGCGGAAGGTCAACTACGGCCGGATCGACGCGGAGACGAGCCGTGAGCTTTTCATCCGCAACGCGCTCGTCGAGGGCGACTGGCGGACGCACCACAAGTTCTTCGCCGACAACCGCAAGCTCCTCGGCGAGGTCGCGGAGCTGGAGAACCGGGCCCGGCGCCGGGACATCGTCGTGGACGACGAGACGCTGTTCGACTTCTACGACCAGCGGGTGCCCGAGCATGTGGTGTCCGGGGCCCACTTCGACTCCTGGTGGAAGCACAAGCGGCACGAGACGCCCGACTTCCTGGACTTCGAACGGGAGATGCTCATCCGGGAGTCGGCGGGGGCGGTCACCAAGGCCGACTATCCCGACTCCTGGCACCAGGGGCAGCTGAAGTTCCGGGTGACGTACCAGTTCGAGCCCGGCGCCGACGCGGACGGGGTGACGGTCCACATCCCGCTCCAGGTCCTCAACCAGGTCACGGACGGCGGTTTCGACTGGCAGATCCCCGGCCTGCGGGCGGAGGTCGTCACCGAACTGATCCGCTCCCTGCCCAAGCCGGTCCGCCGCAACTACGTGCCGGCGCCGAACTTCGCCCAGCGCTTCCTGGACCAGGCGGTCCCCCTCCAGGAGCCGCTCACCACCGCCATGGCCCGCGATCTCAAGCGCATGGTCGGTGTCCCCTTCGACGCGGAGGACTTCGACTGGTCGAAGCTCCCCGACCATCTGAAGATCACCTTCCGGATCGTCGACGAGCGGCGGCGCAAGCTGGCCGAGGACAAGGACCTGGAGACGCTGAAGCTGCGGCTGAGGCCGAAGGCGCGCCAGGCCATCTCCCAGGCGGCCGCCGCCACCGCCGTACGGCAGGGCGGTGAGTCGCTGGAGCGCACGGGGCTGACGGACTGGTCGATCGGCTCCCTGACCCGGGTGTTCGAGACGCGCCGCGCGGGTCAGCCGGTGAAGGCGTACCCGGCCCTCGTCGACGACGGCGACACCGTCTCCGTACGCCTCTTCGACACGGAGGCGGAGCAGGCGGAGGCGATGTGGAAGGGCACCCGGCGGCTCATTCTGCGCAACATCCCGGTCAACCCTGCGAAGTTCGCGTCCGAAAAGCTCACGAACGCTCAGAAGCTCGCGCTGTCGGCCAATCCGCACGGTTCGATCCAGGCACTCTTCGACGACTGCGCGATGGCGGCGGCGGACAAGCTGATCGCCGACTTCGGCGGGCCGGCGTGGGACGAGGAGTCGTACCGGAAGCTGTACGACAAGGTGCGCTCGGAGATCGTCGACACGACCGTGCGGACGGTCGGGCAGGTGCAGCAGGTGCTGGCCGCCTGGCAGGCCTGTGAGCGCCGTCTGAAGGGGGTACGCAGCCCCGCGCTGCTCGCGAACCTGACGGACGTGCGCAAGCAGTTGGACGCCCTGGTGAAGCCCGGCTTCGTGACCTGGGCGGGGCTGCGCCGGCTCCCGGACCTCATGCGCTACCTGGTGGCCGCCGACCGGCGTCTTCAGCAGATGCCGACGGGGGTCCAGCGGGACACCACGCGCATGGAGAAGGTCCACGAGATGCAGGACGAGTTCGCCTGGCTCCTGGAGCAGCTGCCCCAGGGCCGGCCCGTGCCGTCCTCGGCGCTGGAGATCCGCTGGATGATCGAGGAGCTCCGGGTCAGCTATTTCGCCCATGCGCTGGGCACGGCGTACCCGGTCTCGGACAAGCGGATCGTGAAGGCTATCGACGCGGCCGCACCGTGACGGACCCCTTACGGAGGGTGAGTTCGACCAGCGGGCTCACCCTCCTGTACAGTCCTTCTCGCAGCACAGCGCAGCACAAAGTGCCGCAAAGCCTGGTCCTGTGGAGCAGTTTGGAGTGCTCGCCACCCTGTCAAGGTGGAGGCCGCGGGTTCAAATCCCGTCAGGACCGCAACAGAAGAGGCCCGGATCCAAGGATCCGGGCCTCTTCGCATGTCCGGGCCCTGACGGGCGTTCACGCTCCCGGAGGCCGCGCCCGCGGCGAAGCCGCGATCGGGCACAGCGAATCCCGTCAGGACCGCAGTGAGAGAGGCCCGGATCTTCGGATCCGGGCCTCTTCGCGTGTCCGGGTTGCGCCCCTCCCCCTGGCCGCATACCCGGCGACTCCCTTGACGGCGTCACATTCGCTCGGTACCCCAGAACTCAGGGCACGTTCCCCGTGTGACCCTCCTGGAGGTGGCGTATGGCGGCTTCGGCTAGGCACGAGACGCGGGCCTTGCTCCGCGCGCATCTGTCGGCCGCGTCGTCGTACGGGCATCTGACCCGCCACTGTCCGATCTGCCACCGCCTCCTGCGGCTGGCCATGGATGGCGCCCCACGGGGCGCACAGGCCCCCGCAGAGACCCCGGAGGAAGTCCTGGAGGAGGCCTTCGAGGACGCCCTGGAGGACGGAGGCTCCTCGACCGCGTGATCAACGCCGGTACCGCCAGAGGCAGTTACCACCCCTCCACTAGCGCAGGGGAACATCCCGTAACAAGGCCACTGGCATGTGACAGGCATCACGGAATAAGTTTTGGAACCGGGCGTTCTTACCCGTCTCCTACAACTGGTCAATTTAATATGTGCAATTGCACCACTGGGGAGGAAGGCCACGGGACACCCGCGGACCCCCGTGTCAGGCGCTTCCAGGAACCCACGCACACCCTCCCCAGAGTCCGACAGGCTCGCTCACAGACCGACCTGATCCGACCACGCAGACGCCGCTGAGCGGCCTCAAGCGCACAAAAAAGATCGCGCTGGACCCGGCGGAGTCCAGCGCGATCGACGACGTTCCCGGTGGGCGAGGGACCTGTTGGGGCAGGACCCACGTCGCTTGGAGCTAGGTTTCGGGCGTCCGCACAGGTTGGGGGACCTGACGTATTGCCCGGTTATTCAGTTGTTCAGGCCTCGCTGCGCTGCTGCGGAATACCCGCCAGCAGGGCGCGGACCTCGGCCTCGCGGTATCGGCGGTGTCCGCCGAGCGTACGGATCGACGTGAGCTTGCCGGCCTTCGCCCACCGCGTGACCGTCTTCGGGTCCACGCGGAACATGGTGGCGACCTCAGCCGGGGTCAGCAGCGGCTCAGCATCAGGGGTGCGAGCGGTCATGAGCGGCCTCCTCGGGAGAACCGAACCTTCTCGGTTCTTTCCTCTAAATTCTGCACCTTGACCCGCGTTGCCCGAAATGGCGGACGCGAGTCGAGTCGGTTATAGGACGAACGGCTTGTCCTCGGCACTACAACTACACCATCTGTCCAGCCGCGTCGGCCAAACCGATGGAATTGCCCCCCAGGTGTTCATCGGCGACGGAAGCCGATGGACCGTGCCATAGCGGACAGTCACGCCCCTGTGACGATCAGTCACAGGGGCGCTCAGGAGTCACCAGACCCCCCAAAGCGTGCAATGCCGAGATTCCCCCCACCATGGAGCAAAGTAGGCGGACGGAGCCCTCCCCGGACTCCTTGTCCTATTTTGGCACGAGGAGGGGCAAGCTACGCAAGGGCCGTGTACGTGCGGTCCGTCACCCTTGCGACATAAGCCCGGATCGGGGACCTACGCCCCGTCAGTTCCGTGAAGTGCGGTTGACCGTACGCCGTTCGACCCGTTTCGGCCGTGACGTAGGTCACTTTGTGAAAGCGCTGTCGCCCCTGTCACATCGTCAGATCACAGCATGCCTGATCCGACACCTGTACGACGGGGTCCCCTAATTGGCGGAGCGGCGGTCCCGGACCGCCCGCCACCGCTCGACGAGCCGCCCGTACGCCTCCCCGGCCGCCGCCCCGTCGCCCACCCGCAGCGCCTCGATGCCCTCGGCGACGTCCGCCGCCGAGTGGTCGCCCTCCAGATGCCCGGCCGGCAGGGTGTGCACCAGGCCGCCGTAATCCAGTTCCACCAGCGAACGCGGATGGAACTCCTCCAGCCAGCGGCCCACGTCCAGCAGTCCCTGGGCGAGCGGCCCCTCGTCCAGGGACTCCTTGAGCGTGCGCAGCCCCCGGGCCGTCCGCCGCCGCGCCTGGACCATCGGCGTGCGGTACCGCAGTACGGGCGCGGACTCCCCGGTCCCCTTCTCGTACACCCGCTCCTCGTCGGAGAAGAGCACGAACCAGTTCAGCGGCACCTGCCAGGTCGCCGTACGGATCCAGGGCCGCGCGTCGGGATTGTGCTCCCGCCAGCGCTCGTAGTCCTTCGCCGCCTGGGCCCGTACGACCTCCGGAAGCACCGCCTCCAGAACCGTCCGGGGCAGTTCGTCGCCCAGCTCGGTCAGGGCCTGCCAGCCACGCAGCCGGGTGCGCCACGGGCAGATGTGCAGCACGCCGTCCATCTCGGCGACGAACGCCTCCCCGCTCTCGTGCACCGGCACCGCCACCGGCGGGGTGGGCAGCAGGTCGGCCAGCGAGCGGCGCAGCTCGTCCTGGTAGGAGGGACGGTCGGGGCGGCGGGCGTACCGCGTCCAGTGGGTGCGCTCGGGCTCGGGGAAGGCGGCCAGCGGCTCGTACACGCGCAGGTAGGTCGCATAGGGGACGATCACCGAGGACACCTTGGGCACGCCTGCTCCCTCCCCCGCCACCCGGCCGGGAAACCTGATCGTCCCGCGCGCGGGGACACGGGAAACGCCTGCGCATCGTCGCACGGGCGTACTCCGGGCGGAGGTCATCCGACATCCGGAAGGAGGTGATCCGTACCGGCACGCGTCCGGCGGGCCGCACAGGCTCTACGCTCCTCCCACAGGCCCCGCCACCCCTTGGGCGCCTGTGTCCCGACCGCCGCAAGTTACCCAGGAGTCACCACCGTGACCGACGTAGACAACGGCGTCCTGCACACCCTGTTCCACTCGGAGCAGACGGGTCACGAGCAAGTCGTGCTCTGCCAGGACCGCAAGAGCGGCCTCAAGGCCGTCATCGCCCTCCACTCCACCGCGCTGGGCCCCGCGCTCGGCGGAACCCGGTTCTACCCCTACGCGACCGAGGCGGAGGCCGTCGCCGACGCGCTGAACCTCGCGCGCGGGATGTCGTACAAGAACGCCCTGGCCGGTCTGGACCACGGCGGCGGGAAGGCCGTGATCATCGGCAATCCCGACACGATCAAGTCCGAACAGCTCCTGCTCGCCTACGGCCGTTTCGTGGCCTCCCTCGGCGGCCGGTACGTGACGGCCTGCGATGTCGGCACCTATGTCGCCG
This sequence comes from Streptomyces sp. NPDC005811, assembly GCF_040630405.1. NCBI lineage: Bacteria > Bacillati > Actinomycetota > Actinomycetes > Kitasatosporales > Streptomycetaceae > Streptomyces > Streptomyces sp. NPDC005811. Next base: position 23,013 of record NZ_JBEXXK010000070.1, on the reverse strand, counting down.
ACATGGACGTCGTGGCCCGCGAGTGCCGCTGGACGACCGGCCGCTCACCGGAGAACGGGGGCGCGGGCGACTCCTCCGTGCTGACCGCCTTCGGCGTCTACCAGGGCATGCGGGCCTCGGCCCAGCACACCTGGGGCGATCCCTCGCTGCGCGGCCGCCGGGTCGGCGTCGCCGGCGTCGGCAAGGTCGGCCACCACCTGGTCGAGCATCTGCGCGCCGAGGGCGCCGAGGTCGTCGTCACCGATGTGCGCGAGGACGCCGTGCGCCGCATCCTCGACCGGCATCCGCAGGGTGTGACGGCCGCCGCCGACACCGAGGCGCTGATCAGGACCGAGGGGCTCGACATCTACGCCCCCTGCGCGCTCGGCGGCGCGCTGAACGACGCCTCGGTCCCCGCGCTCACCGCACGGATCGTCTGCGGCGCGGCCAACAACCAGCTGGCCCACCCGGGCGTCGAGAAGGACCTCGCCGACCGCGGGATCCTCTACGCGCCGGACTACGTGGTGAACGCCGGCGGGGTCATCCAGGTCGCCGACGAACTGCACGGGTTCGACTTCGAGCGCTGCAGGGCCAAGGCGTCGAAGATCTTCGACACCACGCTCGCGATCTTCGCACGTGCGAAGGAGGACGGGATTCCGCCGGCCGCGGCGGCGGACCGGATCGCCGAGCAGCGGATGCACGAGGCGGCGCAGACGCGCGGATGGTGAGGTTCCGGCAGCGGGTCCGCCGGAGGCGCTCCGAGGGTTTGGTCGGTACCGCCGGGTGGAAAGTTAGAGAGAACTCTCACTCTTCCCGGCGGGTCGGCCGCCGATAAGTGGTTAAAATCGCCACTGACCAGCGAGGACGGGGCGTCTCACAGGTCCTGCGCACACGCGCGTGCTACGGGCGACGTACCGTACGGGCGTGGGCTCAGGTACCGTGGGAGCCCTACGACGGGCTCTCCGAGGAGAGACCGTTCTGGATCATGAACGCGTGTCAACCTGGGGCCAGCGAGCCCCGTCGTTGAGGGGGTCGAGCCATGGGGCGCGGCCGGGCCAAGGCCAAGCAAGCGAAGGTCGCCCGCCAGCTGAAGTACAACAGCGGCGGGACGGATCTCTCACGCCTGGCCGAAGAGCTGGGCGCATCGCCATCGAACATGCCGCCGAATGGCGAACCGTTCGAGGACGATGACGATGAGGAAGACGACGACCCGTACGCACGGTACGCCGAGCTGTACGGGGACGACGAGGACGACGAGGACGACGATTCGTCCCACCAACATCGTCGCGGCGCTTGACCTCGCTGTGAGCATCCACCCGGTCGGTGACTTCGGTCACCGACCGGGTCTTGTGCTGTGCCCGGGACCCCGCACCTGTCGTGCACGGGGCCCCCGCAGCCGCTCTCAGGCGTAGTCGCCCACCAGTTCCGCACCGGTGGTGTGCTCGCCACGCTCGGTGATCTCGCCGGCGACCCATGCCTCGACCCCGCGGTCGGCGAGGGTGGCCAGTGCGACGTCCGCCGACTCCTGGGGCACGATCGCCATCATGCCGACGCCCATGTTCAGCGTCTTCTCCAGCTCCAGGCGTTCGACCGAGCCGGTCCTGCCGACCAGGTCGAAGACCGGGGCCGGGGTCCAGGTGGAGCGGTCGACCGTCGCGTGCAGTCCGTCGGGGATGACGCGGGCCAGGTTGGCCGCGAGTCCGCCGCCGGTGATGTGCGAGAAGGCGTGCACGTCCGTCGTCCGGGTCAGGGCCAGACAGTCCAGCGAGTAGATCCTGGTGGGCTCCAGGAGCTCCTCGCCGAGGGTGCGGCCCAGGTCGTCGATCCGTGCGTCGAGGGAGAGGCCCGCCTGGTTCAGCAGGACGTGCCGCACCAGCGAGTACCCGTTCGAGTGAAGGCCGGAGGACGCCATGGCGATCACGGTGTCACCCGTGCGGATACGATCCGCACCGAGCAGCCGGTCGGCCTCCACGACGCCCGTACCGGCGCCGGCGACGTCGAAGTCGTCCGCACCGAGCAGGCCCGGGTGTTCGGCCGTCTCACCGCCGACCAGGGCGCAGCCGGCCAGCACACAGCCCTCGGCGATGCCCTTGACGATGGCGGCGACGCGCTCGGGGTGGACCTTGCCGACACAGATGTAGTCGGTCATGAACAGCGGCTCGGCGCCGCACACCACGATGTCGTCCATGACCATGGCGACCAGGTCGTGGCCGATCGTGTCGTAGACGCCGAGCTGGCGCGCGATGTCGACCTTCGTGCCGACGCCGTCCGTGGCGGAGGCGAGCAGCGGACGCTCGTAGCGCTTGAGGGCGGAGGCGTCGAAGAGGCCGGCGAAACCGCCGAGGCCGCCGAGGACCTCGGGGCGCTGCGTCTTCTTCACCCACTCCTTCATCAGCTCGACGGCGCGGTCGCCCGCTTCGATGTCGACGCCCGCGGCTGCGTAGCTGGCGCCGCCCTCGGCAAGGGGGGTCTCAGACATGGCTGGTGAGAACTTTCGTGTCGTACGGCAGCGGTTGCGGGCCGTCTACGGGCGGCGGATCGCGTCGGCGGCGGCCGTGGCGGCCGGGCCGGCGGCCAGCTCCGTCTCCAGCAACTGCTTGCCGAGCAGCTCGGGGTCCGGGAGCTCCATCGGGTACTCGCCGTCGAAGCAGGCACGGCAGAGGTTCGGCTTGGCGATGGTGGTCGCCTCGATCATGCCGTCGATGGAGATGTACGCCAGGGAGTCGGCGCCGAGCGAGGTGCCGATCTCGTCGATGGTCATGCCGTTGGCGATCAGCTCCGCGCGCGTAGCGAAGTCGATGCCGAAGAAGCAGGGCCACTTCACGGGCGGGGAGGAGATCCGGATGTGGACCTCGGCGGCGCCGGCCTCGCGCAGCATCCGCACCAGCGCACGCTGGGTGTTGCCGCGCACGATCGAGTCGTCCACGACGACCAGGCGCTTGCCCTTGATGACGTCCTTGAGGGGGTTCAGCTTCAGGCGGATGCCGAGCTGACGGATCGTCTGCGAGGGCTGGATGAAGGTCCGGCCGACGTAGGCGTTCTTGACGAGGCCGCTGCCGAAGGGGATGCCCGAGGCCTCCGCGTAGCCGATGGCGGCGGGGGTGCCGGACTCCGGGGTCGCTATGACGAGATCGGCCTCGGCGGGGGCTTCCTCGGCGAGCTTGCGGCCCATCTCGACGCGGGACGCGTACACGTTCCGGCCGGCGATGTCGGTGTCGGGGCGGGCCAGGTACACGTACTCGAAGACACAGCCCTTGGGCTTCGCGTCCGCGAATCGAGAGGTGCGCAGGCCGTTCTCGTCGATGGCGACGAACTCGCCCGGCTCGATCTCCCGGACGAAGCTGGCGCCGCAGATGTCGAGGGCGGCGGACTCGGACGCGACGACCCAGCCGCGCTCGAGGCGGCCGAGGACCAGCGGGCGGATGCCCTGCGGGTCACGGCCGGCGTAGAGGGTGTGCTCGTCCATGAAGACGAGGCTGAAGGCGCCCTTGACCTGCGGGAGGATCTGGTGGGCCGCCTCCTCGATGGTCAGCGGCTTGCCGTCCGCGTCGACCTGGGCCGCGAGGAGCGCGGTGAGCAGGTCGGTGTCGTTGGTCGCCGCGACGCGCGGGGTGCGGCCTTCCTGCTTGGGCAGGTCGGCGACCATCTCGGCGAGCTGGGCGGTGTTGACGAGGTTGCCGTTGTGGCCGAGCGCGATCGAGCCGTGCGCGGTGGCGCGGAACGTCGGCTGGGCGTTCTCCCACACGGAGGCGCCGGTGGTCGAGTAGCGGGCGTGTCCGACCGCGATGTGACCCTGGAGCGAACCGAGCGAGGTCTCGTCGAAGACCTGGGAAACGAGGCCCATGTCCTTGAAGACGAGGATCTGGGAGCCGTTGCTGACCGCGATACCCGCGGATTCCTGGCCCCGATGCTGGAGGGCGTAGAGCCCGAAGTACGTGAGCTTTGCGACCTCTTCGCCCGGAGCCCAGACACCGAAGACGCCACAAGCGTCCTGGGGGCCCTTCTCGCCGGGAAGCAGATCGTGATTGAGTCGACCGTCACCACGTGGCACGCCACCGAGTGTAGGCGAGATCGACCACTGGTCCGAATTGGGGATACCTGCCGGTAACTGGATCTTCGTTGGTCCGATCCATCCATGATCGACTTGTTTACGCAGGTCAGGAGCGCTATATGGCGATCGCGTGACGGCCGGTGACGCGACTCGGACGGGTCCGCGCGGTCGCGTTCCGTATGCACGAGTGAGGTGTCGCACACCATTCTGCGTGGGTGGGGTCAGGACATCAGCGGCAGGAGCGCTCCCAGATCGGCCCGCTCGCCGCTCGCGGTCACCTTCGCCGCGTCCATGGCCTCCGCCCAGGTCTGCCGTCCGGTCGCCAGTCTGATCCAGGTCAGCGGGTCGGTCTCGACGACGTTCGGCGGGGTGCCACGGGTGTGCCGCGGGCCCTCGACGCACTGCACGACGGCGTACGGCGGGACGCGCACCTCCGTCGCGCCGCCGGGCGCCTTGACGGCGAGCGCGTCCGTGAGGAGCCGGGTGGCGGCGGCGAGTGCCTGGCGGTCCAGGGGAACGGCGAGGCCCGGCACGGCGGCGTTGAGGTCGTCCGTGTGGACGACCAGTTCGACGGCGCGGGTGACGAGGTAGTCGGCGAGCGGCAGCGCGCCCGCGTTGGTCCGGAGCAGCCGGGTCCCGGGGTGGGTGTCGAGCTGCTCGACGAGGTCGCGCCCGACCGTGGCGAGGTAGCCGTCGAGGTCGGGGTGTTCTTCGGTCAGCCGCCGGGTGAAGTCGTCGATGTCCGCGGAGCTGGCGGAGGTCGCGAACGGCCAGTCGAGCAGCACGGCGTCCTGCTTCGCCGGCTCCGGCGGGGCGAGGGCGCGCCCGATGGCGGTGAGCGCCATCCCGATGTGCGCCACCAGCTCCCGTACCCGCCACTCCCCGAGCCGCGTCGGCAGGGCGAGCTGCTCGGGCGCGAGCCCGGCGACGCCCTCCCGCACCGCCCCGAACTGCGCGAGCACCGCCGCCCGGGTCTTGACGGGGTCATAGGTCCGCGCACGCTTCTTGACCGGAGGCATGACGGCGAGCCTAACCGTCGGTTGGGGGGCGGGCCGCGGGGCGGGCGTCGGGGGCGGGGCGGCGGGTGCAGGCGGCGGGGGCGGGTCGTCGGGTGGAGGCCTCGGGGGCGGGGCCGCGGATGCAGGCCACGGGGCGGGCGGCGGAGCGCCGGGCTGCGAGGGCGGACCGTCCGATGCAGGCCGCGGAGGCGGGCGGCGGAGTGCGGGTGGCGGGGGGGGCGGGCCGTCGGGTGCAAGCCGCGGGGGCGGGCGGTGGAGTGCGGGTGGCGGGCGCGGGCCGTCGGGTGCAGGCCGCGTCGGGTGGACGCCTCGGGGCCGGGCGGCGGGGGCGGGCAGCGCAGTGCCGGGCCGCGGGGGTGGGGCGTCGGGTACAGGCCGCGGGGCGGGCCGTCGGGTGCAAGCCGCGGGGGCAGGCGGCGGCGCTGCTCGGCCGCGGAGGCCGGTCGCGGGGGCGGGTCGTCGGGTACAGGCCGCGGAAGCGGGCCGTCGGATGCAGGCCGTCGGGTACAGGCCGCGGAAGCGGGCGGCGGAGTACGGGCCTCGGCTGCGGGCCGCTCGGTGGGGTCAGTGCTTGCGGGCCGCTCGGTGGGGTCAAGGCTTGCGGGCTGCTCGGTGGGGTCAAGGCTTGCGGGCTGCTCGGTGGGGTCAAGGCTTGCGGGCGAAGTCTCGTAGGCCGCCCTCCACCAGGGCGAAGGCGCTGCGGGCGCGGTCCGCGGCGTCGGCGGCGACCGCCTCGACGGTTTCGCCCGTGTCTATGCGGCGGTGGTGCTCCTCGAGGAGGGCGTTGCGGGCGGCCGTGATCGTGGCCGCGGCGATCACCGCGAGGGTGGCGTCGCCGGTCTCCTCGGTGAGCAGGTCGGCCAGCTCGCGGGCGCCCTTCTCCGACAGGACGTACGCGCGCTCCCGCAGCACCGGCGTGGCCATGATGACCGAACGGATCCGGCGGGCGAAGGGCTCGGCATGCAGGCCGACCGCCGGATCACGGGCCTCCACCATCTCCAGGAACTGCCGGCGTACGGCCTCCACCGCGGACTCGCCGGACCGACGCTCGCGCACGGCCCGGGCGGCGTCGGAGAAGTGCTCCTCCATGGGCCGGAAGACCAGGTCCTCCTTGGTCCCGAAGTAGTTGAAGACGGTCATCTTGGAGACGTCGGACGCGTCCGCGATCTCCTGGACGGACACGTCGTCGAAGCTCTTCTCCAGGAACAGCTCCACCGCCGTCCGGTAGATCCGCATCGCGGTCTGCAGCTTCTTGCGCTCACGCAGCCCCATCGTCGCCTCAGCACCCATGCCCCCACTGTACCAAGCCAAAATTTAGGTCAAGCAGAAATTTCAGCCGGGAACAAAAATCATCCCGGAAAAAACATTGACCGGGTACACATCTCGGGTCCATCGTGGTGGCATGACCGAGACCCAGCGCAGAATCGGCTTCCTCATCTGCCTCGTGACGATCGTCCTGGCCGTCCTGGACATGCAGATCGTGTCCGCGGCCACCGTCCCGATCGTCCGCGACCTGGACCCCGACCACGGCATCGACAAGATCCCCTGGCTGGTCAGCGCCTTCGCCCTGGCCTCCGCCGCCGTGCTCCCGCTGTACGGCAAGCTCTGCGACGCCCTCGGCGCGAAACGCGTGTTCCTCGGCGCCGTCGGCACCTTCCTGCTCGGCTCCACGCTCTGCGGCGCCGCCCGATCGATCGAACAGCTGATCGCCGCGCGAGCCGTGCAGGGCATCGGCGCCGGCGGTCTGATGAGCGTCACCATGGTGGTGATCGCCCAGCTCAGAGGGCCGGGCGAGAAGGACGCCAAGGGCGCCGGCATGGGCGGGATCGTGGCCGGCGGCGGCATGGCGGTCGGCCCCTGGATCGGCGGCCTCCTCGCCGACCACGCGAGCTGGCGCTGGATCTTCTACGTCAACCTGCCGCTCGGCCTCGCCGTCCTGGCCCTGGGCGCCCTCGTCCTGAAACTGCCCCGGCACACCGAGCGGCACCGCATCGACTACCCCGGCGCGGCCCTCGCCGCGGCCTTCTCCGCCGCACTGCTGCTGGTCACCGAGTGGGGCGGCAAGCAGTACGCCTGGTCCTCACCGCAGATCGTCGCGCTGAGCCTGGCCGCGCTGGCCGCCCTCGGACTGTTCCTGCGGCGCCAGGTCACCGCCGCCGAGCCGATCCTGCCGCTGTCCCTGTTCCGGGTGCCGGAGCTGCGCCTGGGCTTCGCGATCCAGGGGCTGCTGGGCGCGGCGATGGTGGGCGCGATGTACTACGTGATGGTGTATCTCCAGGTGGCACGGGGAGTCGCCAGCTCCTCGGCGGGGCTGTACCTCATCCCCATGGCGATCGGCATGACGGCCGTCGGAATCGTCTCGGCCAAGCTCGCCGAGCGGGGGTGGCCCGAGCGCACCTTCGCCGTCGCGGGCTCGGCGATCGCCACTTCGGCCTTCCTGCTGCTGTCCACGCTCGGCGCCCACACGGACCTGTGGTGGCTGCGCGCAGAACTCCTTCTGGTCGGCATGGGCTTCGGGCTGCTCGTGGGCCAGCTCATCCAACTCGTCCAGGAAGCTGCCCCGCGCCATCAGCTCGGCGTCGCGACCACCGCCGTCCGCTTCTTCCAGACCCTGGGGACGGCCCTCGGCGCGGCCCTCTTCGGCACGCTCATATCCAGGCTGTACGACGGTCCCGGCCCCCTCGCCTCCCTGCCGGGCTCGGCTCGCTCGGCGGGCATCGCGTCGTACGTCTCCGCGATGGACTCGGTGTTCCTGTGCGGGGCGGGCGTCATGGCCCTGTGCCTGGTCCTCGCCCTACGACTGCCCGCACCCCGCCCGGCCGGGGGCTCCCCCGAGCCGACCCGGGAGCCCGTGGCGGTGTAGCGCGGGGCGGTGGGGCCACACGGACACAGGGGGCACGGGGGCACGGGAAAGGCCCCGATCGTCTCGGCGATCGGGGCCCTCACCGTCGTACGCGTACCGCACCGTCGTGCGGACTGGCCCGCTCGGCTCGGCTCGGCTACGCGAGCAGCGCCGGGATGGTCGCCTCGTGCGCCGTGCGCAGCTCCTCCAGGGAGAGCGCGAACTCGCCCTGGACGTCCACCACGTCGCCGTCGACGACACCGATGCGGGTGACCGGAAGGCCCCGGGCGCCGCACATGTCGTTGAAGCGGACCTCCTCCGAGCGCGGGACCGCGACGACGGCACGGCCGGCGGACTCGGAGAACAGGAAGGTGAAGGCGTCGAGCCCGTCCGGTACGACCAGACGCGCGCCCTTGCCGCCGAGCAGCGCCGACTCCACAACCGCCTGGATCAGACCGCCGTCGGACAGGTCGTGCGCGGAGTCGATCATCCCGTCGCGGGAGGCGGAGATCAGGATCTCGGCCAGCAGGCGCTCGCGCTCCAGGTCGACCTTCGGGGGCAGACCGCCGAGGTGGTCGTGGACGACCTGGGACCAGGCCGAGCCTCCGAACTCCTCACGGGTGTCGCCGAGGAGGTAGAGCAGCTGACCCTCCTCCTGGAAGGCGACCGGGGTGCGGCGGGCGACATCGTCGATGACGCCGAGGACCGCGACCACCGGGGTCGGGTGGATGGCGACCTCGCCCGTCTGGTTGTAGAGGGAGACGTTGCCGCCGGTCACCGGGGTGCCGAGCTGGAGGCAGGCGTCCGCCAGGCCGCGGACGGCCTCCGCGAACTGCCACATGACGGCCGGGTCCTCGGGCGAGCCGAAGTTCAGGCAGTCGGAGACGGCGAGCGGCTTGGCGCCGGTCGTGGCGACGTTGCGGTACGCCTCGGCGAGCGCGAGCTGGGCGCCGTGGTACGGGTCGAGCTTGGCGTACCGGCCGTTGCCGTCGGTCGCGATGGCGACGCCGAGGCCGGACTCCTCGTCGATCCGGATCATGCCGGAGTCCTCGGGCTGGGCGAGGACGGTGTTGCCCTGCACGAAGTGGTCGTACTGCGAGGTGATCCACTTCTTGGAGGCCTGGTTGGGCGAGGCGACGAGCTTGCGGACCTGGTCCTTCAGCTCCTCGCCCGTCTGCGGCCGGGGCAGCTTGTTCGCGTCGTCGGCCTGGAGGGCGTCCTGCCAGTCCGGGCGGGCGTACGGGCGCTCGTAGACCGGGCCGTCGTGGGCGACCGTGCGCGGGTCGACGTCGACGATCTTGCCGCCGTGCCAGAAGATCTCGAGGCGGTCGCCGTCGGTCACCTCACCGATGACGGTGGCGATGACGTCCCACTTGTCGCAGATCTCGAGGAACCGGTCGACCTTCTCCGGCTCGACGACGGCGCACATGCGTTCCTGCGACTCGCTCATGAGGATTTCCTCGGGCGAGAGGGTCGAGTCGCGCAGCGGGACGTCGTCGAGGGTGACGCGCATACCACCGGAGCCGTTGGAGGCGAGCTCGCTCGTGGCGCAGGACAGACCGGCGGCGCCGAGGTCCTGGATGCCGACGACGAGCTTCTCCTGGAAGGCCTCCAGGGTGCACTCGATGAGGAGCTTCTCCTGGAAGGGGTCGCCGACCTGGACCGCGGGGCGCTTCGACGGCTTGGCGTCGTCGAAGGTCTCGGAGGCGAGGATCGACGCGCCGCCGATGCCGTCGCCGCCGGTGCGGGCGCCGTACAGGATGACCTTGTTGCCGGCGCCGGAGGCCTTCGCGAGGTGGATGTCCTCGTGCCGCATGACGCCGATGGCGCCGGCGTTGACCAGCGGGTTGCCCTGGTAGCAGGCGTCGAAGACGACCTCGCCGCCGATGTTCGGCAGGCCCAGGCAGTTGCCGTAGCCGCCGATGCCGGCGACGACGCCGGGCAGGACGCGCTTGGTGTCGGGGTGGTCGGCGGCGCCGAAGCGCAGCGGGTCGACGACCGCGACCGGGCGGGCGCCCATGGCGATGATGTCGCGGACGATGCCGCCGACACCGGTGGCCGCGCCCTGGTAGGGCTCGACGTACGAAGGGTGGTTGTGCGACTCCACCTTGAAGGTGACCGCGTAGCCCTGGCCGACGTCGACCACGCCCGCGTTCTCGCCGATGCCGACGAGGAGCGCGTCGCTCTGCGGGGCCTTCTCGCCGAACTGGCGCAGGTGCACCTTCGACGACTTGTAGGAGCAGTGCTCGGACCACATGACGGAGTACATGGCGAGCTCGGCGCCGGTGGGACGGCGGCCGAGGATCTCCACCACCCGCTCGTACTCGTCCTTCTTCAGACCGAGTTCGGCCCAGGGCAGCTCGACGTCGGGGGTCGCGGCCGCGTGCTCGACCGTGTCCAGAGGCGTCCGGCTCATGCGTTGACCAGCTTCTTGAGGATCGAGGTGAAGAACGGGAGACCGTCGGTGCGGCCGGACCCGATGAGGGGCTCGACGGCGTGCTCCGGGTGCGGCATGAGGCCTACGACGTTGCCGGCCTCGTTGGTGATGCCGGCGATGTCACGGAGGCTGCCGTTGGGGTTGAAGTCCAGGTAGCGGAAGACGACCCGGCCCTCCGCCTCCAGCTTGTCGAGCGTGTACTCGTCGGCGACGTAACGGCCGTCCATGTTCTTCAGCGGGATGTGGATCTCCTGGCCGGCCGTGTAGTCGGCGGTCCAGGAGGTCTCCGCGTTCTCCACCCGCAGCTTCTGGTCGCGGCAGATGAAGTGGAGGTGGTCGTTGCCGAGCATCCCGCCGGGCAGCAGATGGGCCTCGGTGAGGATCTGGAAGCCGTTGCAGATGCCGAGGACCGGCAGGCCGGCCTTCGCCTGCTCGATGACGGTCTCCATGACCGGCGAGAACCGGGAGATGGCACCGGCGCGCAGATAGTCGCCGTACGAGAAACCACCGGGCAGGACGACCGCGTCGACCTGGTGGAGGTTCTTGTCCTTGTGCCAGAGGGCGACCGGTTCCGCGCCCGCGAGGCGGATCGCGCGCTGCGTGTCCCGGTCGTCGAGGCTGCCCGGGAAAGTGACGACGCCAATACGAGCGGTCACTTCGCGGCCTCCGCGACTTCCTCCACCTTGACGGTGAAGTCCTCGATCACGGTGTTGGCGAGGAAGGATTCCGCAAGATCGTGGATGCGGGCGAGGGCGGCCTCGTCGACCGGCCCGTCAACTTCCAGTTCGAATCGCTTTCCCTGACGTACGTCGGAGATGCCTTCGAAACCCAGGCGCGGCAGTGCGCGCTGCACCGCCTGGCCCTGGGGGTCGAGGATCTCCGGCTTGAGCATGACGTCGACTACGACGCGTGCCACTGGCACTCCCGGTGGTGTGGTGCTGAGCAGGTTCCTGCGGTGTCTCCGACAGGTGCCTTCAGACTACCCGTACAAAATTTCTACGCGAGTAGAGTTGTAGGAATCTACGTGAGCGTCATCACGATCAGGTATCGGACCAGTGCGGTCACGAAAAGTTCAGGGAAAGATCCGGGGTGTACCCGTGTTCCCTATTGCGCTGGGACACGCGGAGAGATTTAGTCGGGCTTCACATTCGATTGCCGGGCACTGTACAAATGAATTGGCAATAGCCGATACTTTGCCCCATAACTGGCGGACAGTCGACATCTCCGTGACGTCTTGGCACGTCATCGCAGAGCTGTCGCACGAAGGGACCGATATTCGTGGCGCAGAAGGTCGTGGTCACTCTCTTTGACGACATCGACGGCTCGGAAGCGGCGGAAACGATCGCCTTCGGACTCGACGGCAAGTCGTACGAGATCGACCTGAATGAAGCCAATGCCAAGAAACTGCGTAAGGCGCTCGCGCCGTACGTGGAGGCCGGCCGCAAGCGGTCGAAGTCCGGCAAGGCGTACAAGCAGACGGAGGTCGCGCCCGACCCGGCGGCCGTGCGCGCCTGGGCCCAGGCCAACAAGATGGAGGTGCCCGCCCGCGGCCGCATCCCCAAGAAGGTCTACGAGGCGTTCGCCGAGGCGCAGTAGCCCGGCGCCGTTCGAGCCGCTCCCCGCGGTCGTCCCCGGGTCCGTCACCACGGCCTGGGGACAACCGACTTGCGTTACCCCCCACATGGTCGGCTAATGTCTGGAGCACGCCGCCGGGCGGGGCCGAAAAGCCCAGCTCACGGAGGCCACGCGGGTGTAGTTCAGTAGCAGAACATCCTCCTTCCAGGGGGAAGGCGCAGTGTGCGATTCCTGTCACCCGCTCTGCATCGCCGTCCTGACCACGGTTGTGGATCAGGTAGGCTGGTGCTCGCGCCGATCGGTGAGAGCCGGTCGGAGGCAATGCGGACGTAGCTCAGTTGGTAGAGCGCAACCTTGCCAAGGTTGAGGTCGCGAGTTCGAGCCTCGTCGTCCGCTCGGGAATGAGACCCCGGTCCATCGGACCGGGGTCTTTTCGTGTGCTCGCTCGGTGTGTTCCCCTTCGCGTGCCGCCGTCACCTGACATTTGTCATACGGAGTGATGACACCTCGCACTGCTGTCGGCCCCGATCCGACGGGAGCCTTGAGGCATGGACACGAATGAACACGTGATTGAGGTCACCGGCCTCCGGCGTGTGTACGGGGGCGGGTTCGAGGCGGTCCGTGGAATCTCCTTCCACGTCGACCGCGGTGAGATCTTCGCGCTGCTCGGTACCAACGGCGCCGGCAAGACATCGACCGTCGAACTGCTGGAGGGCCTCGCCCGCCCCGACGCCGGACACCTGCGCGTCCTCGGACACGACCCGTACACCGAGCGGGCCGCCGTCCGTCCGCGCACCGGCGTGATGCTGCAGGAGGGCGGCTTCCCCTCCGAACTGACCGTCGCGGAGACCGCGCGGATGTGGGGCGGCTGCGTCAGCGGCGCCCGGCCGGTCAAGGAGGCGCTGAGCCTGGTCGGACTCGCCGGCCGGGCGGACCTACGGGTCAAGCAGCTCTCCGGCGGCGAGCGGCGCCGTCTCGACCTGGCGCTGGCCCTGCTCGGCGACCCCGAGGTGCTGTTCCTCGACGAGCCGACGACCGGCCTGGACGCCGAGGGCCGCCGCGACACCTGGGACCTGGTCCGCGCCCTGCGCGCATCCGGTACGACGGTGCTGCTGACCACGCACTACCTGGAGGAGGCCGAGCAGCTCGCCGACCGGCTGGCCATCCTGCACCAAGGGCGCATAGCCGCCTCCGGGACACCCGCCGAGGTGACCGCGGCCCAGCCCTCCCGGATCGTCTTCGAGCTGCCCGAGGGGTACTTCATCGGCGATCTGCCTCCGCTCGGCGAGCTGGGCGTGTGCGATCACGAGGTCGACGGGCGCCTGGTCCGGCTGCGGACCCGGGAGTTGCAGCGGACGGCGACGGCGCTGCTGGTGTGGGCCGAGCGGGCACGGGTCGAGCTGCGGGGGCTGGATGTGCGGTCGGCCTCGCTGGAGGAGGCGTTCCTGGGCATCGCCCGGGAGGCGTCGGAGCGTACGAAGACAGAGGGGGCTGTGGCATGAGCGGGAACAGGGTGCACAACGGGACGGGTGCGTCCGCGGCCGTGGGTGCCGGGAGCGCGGGCATCAGCGCCGGCACGGCGTCCCAGCGGGCGGTGACGACCCCGGCCAGCCGGATGGCGGCCCTCGGACGGGCCGAGCTGACCCTGCTGGGGCGCAGCAGGAGCACGCTGCTCACCGCGGTGCTGGTGCCGCTCGCGCTGCCGTTCAGCTTCGGACCGATGATCGCCGACATGCACGTGGAGGACGTCGGTCTGACGATCGGTCTGGTGCTGCTGCCGGCGGCGATCGGCTTCTCCCTGCTCTTCGCCGTGTACTCGGCGCTGACCGCCATCTACACCGTCCGGCGCGAGGAACTGGTCCTGAAGCGACTGCGCACCGGGGAGCTGCGGGACACGGAGATCCTGGGCGGGACCGCGCTGCCGGTCCTGGTGACCGGGCTGGTGCAGTCCGTGGTGCTGGTGGCGGCCTCCACGGCCGTGCTGGACATACCCGCGCCCAAGGCGCCCCATCTCGCTGTTCTGGGGCTCCTGTTGGGGCTGTCCCTCTGCGCGGCGCTGGGGGCGCTCACGGGAGCCCTGACCCGGACCGTGGAGAGCGCCCAGGTCACTCCCCTGCCGTTCCTGCTGGTCTCGATGATGGGCTCCGGGGTGACCGTCCCGCTGGAGATGCTGCCCGACCGGGTCGCCTCGGTCTGCGAACTGCTGCCGCTGTCCCCGGCGATCACCCTGATACGCGGCGGCTGGACGGGCGACCTCTCCGCCTACGAGGCGCTGGGGACGATATCCACAGGCCTGGCCTGGACTGTGCTGGCGGTGTTTGCTGTACGACGGTGGTTCCGCTGGGAACCGCGGCGCTGAGACGGGGGACGAGGGGAAGACATGCGCGGCCCGGGGGGCTGGTGGCGGGGGAAGAGCACACCAGCGAAGTTCGAGACATACACACGGTGGTCGTTCCACTTCTTCGGGGTGAGCGAGATCCTCGCGGTCGGTCTGCCGGCCGTCGGCTCCCTGGGGCCCGGGCTCGGCGGCGCGCTGCTGACCCTGGTCACCGTGCACGCCGTGCTCTGCATGTTCACGGTGTCACGGGGGCTGGACTGGACGCGCGGCCGGCGCCCCCAGCCCGTGCGGCTGCTGTGGACACTCGCCTCGCTCACCGCCGCCATCGCGGTGGTGGCCATCCTGATCGCCCAACGGGGTCCCGACCGCGAGAGCGTGGACGCGACCGCGGGTGCGGTGTTCGGGATCGTGCTGGTCATAGGGGTGGGGGTCCTCGCCCTCGGTGTGCGGGACCGGCGGCAGGTGTACGCGATAGTGACCGGCTTCTCGCTCGGCGTGGGGGCCGTCTGCTTCCCGCTGGACGTGCCGCCGCCCGACGCCGTCATCGGCATGGTGGGCGTCTTCCTCGGCTCCGGACTGCTCGCCTTCACCGCGCTCTTCTCCGTATGGCTGCTCGACGCCGTCTACCAGCTCGACGAGGCCCGCGAGACCCGGGCCCGGCTCGCCGTCGCCGAGGAGCGGCTGCGCTTCGGGCGGGATCTGCACGACGTGATGGGGCGCAACCTGGCGGTGATAGCGCTGAAGGCCGAGCTGGCGGTGCAGCTGGCCCGGCGGGGGCGGCCCGAGGCGGTGGAGCAGATGATCGAGGTGCAGCGGATAGCGCAGGACTCCCAGCGGGAGGTGCGGGAGGTCGTACGGGGCTACCGGGAGGCCGATCTCGCGGTGGAACTGACGGGTGCGCAGGGAGTGTTGACGGCCGCCGGCATCGACTGCGAGGTGCGTGGGGAGGCGGACGGCCTGCCCGGTGAGGTGCAGTCGGCGCTCGGCTGGGTGGTGCGGGAGACGACGACGAACGTGCTGCGGCACGGGGACGCGCGGCGGTGTTCGGTGGCGCTGCGGGTCGCGGAAGGGTGCGTGGTGCTGACCGTGGAGAACGACGGGGCCGAGGCCGTGCGCGACGGGATCGGCGGTGGCGGGTCGGGGCTTGCCGGGCTGCGGGAGCGGCTGCGGCAGGTCGACGGGACGCTGGAGGCCGGGTTCGCCGGGCCCGGGGTGTTCCGGGTGGTGGCCGAGGTGCCCCTGGAGAGAACGAGCATGGTGAGCGAGGTCACTTCATGACGGTGCGGGTGCTGCTCGCCGACGACGAGCATCTGATCCGCGGTGCGCTGGCCGCGCTGCTCTCCCTGGAGGACGATCTGCTGATCGTCGCGGAGGCGGCCACCGGACCGGAGGCGCTGGCGATGGCGCGGGCGCACACACCGGATGTGGCCGTGCTGGACCTCCAGATGCCCGGGGCGGACGGTGTGAAGGTCGCCACATCGCTGCGGACCGAACTGCCCGGCTGCCGAGTGCTGATCGTGACCAGCCATGGCCGGCCGGGGCATCTGAAGCGGGCGCTCGCGGCGGGTGTACGGGGGTTCGTCCCGAAGACGGTGAGCGCTCAGCGGCTCGCGGAGATCATCCGGACCGTGCACTCCGGAAACCGTTACGTCGATCCGGAGTTGGCCGCCGACGCCATAGCGGCCGGGGATTCGCCGCTGACCTCGCGCGAGGCCGAGGTGCTCGAACTCGCCGCCCAGGGGGCGCCCGTCATGGAGATCGCCGAGCGGGCCGGGCTGTCGCAGGGGACCGTGCGGAACTACCTCTCGTCGGCCGTGTCCAAGCTGGGGGCGGAGAACCGGCACGCGGCGGTGCGTCTCGCTCGCGAGCGGGGTTGGGTATAGTTGGCCTCGCGCCACGGCGCAGTGCGGACGTAGCTCAGTTGGTAGAGCGCAACCTTGCCAAGGTTGAGGTCGCGAGTTCGAGCCTCGTCGTCCGCTCCAGTGAAACCCCGGCCCGATGGGCCGGGGTTTTTGCGTGCGCCGGGCAAGGTGGTCCGGGTGGGCCCCCGTACGGGACGGGGGCCGGCCGGGTCAGGACCAGCTGAGGCCCGTCAGACGCTCGTAGGCCTCGATGTACTTGGCGCGGGTCGCGTCGACGATCTGCCGGGGCAGCGGCGGCGGGGGCTGCTCGCTCTTGCGGTCCCAGCCGGACTCGGGCGAGGTGAGCCAGTCGCGGACGAACTGCTTGTCGTACGAGGGCTGGGCGCGGCCCGGCTGCCACTGGTCGGCCGGCCAGAAGCGGGAGGAGTCCGGGGTGAGGACCTCGTCGGCGATGACGAGGGTCTCGCCGTCGAAGCCGAACTCGAACTTGGTGTCGGCGAGGAGGATGCCTCGGTCGCGGGCGATGTCGCGGGCGCGGCCGTAGACGGCGAGGGTGGCCTGGCGGAGCTGGGCGGCGGTGTCGGCGCCGACCTGGCGGGCGACCTCCTCGTAGGAGACGTTCTCGTCGTGCTCGCCGACGGCGGCCTTGGTGGCCGGGGTGAAGATCGGGGCGGGCAGTTCGCTGCCGTCGACCAGGCCCTCGGGGAGGGCGAGGCCGCAGACGGTGCGCGACTCGACGTACTCGACGAGGCCGGAGCCGGTGAGATAGCCGCGGGCCACGCACTCGACCGGGAGCATCCGCAGGGACTTGCAGATCAGGGTGCGGCCGGCCCAGTCGGCGGGGGCGCCGGGGGGCAGTTCGGTGCTGAGGACGTGGTTGGGGACCAGGTCGGCGAGCTGGTCGAACCACCACAGGGAGAGCTGGGTGAGGACGCGTCCCTTGTCGGGGATCTCGGTCGGCAGCACCCAGTCGTAGGCGGACATACGGTCGCTGGCGACCATCACGAGGTCGCCCGCCTCGTTCTGGTACAGCTCGCGCACCTTGCCGGTGTGCAGATGCACCAGGCCCGGCACCTGGAGGGGCTCGGGCTTTTCTACGAATCCGGACACGGTTCCTCCCCGTGGTTCTGTCCTAGGCCTTGATTGTCCCGTACGTCGGGGTGGATCAAGGACGAGGGTCCGTCGCCCCTGCGGGAAGGTGTCAGTCGCGTTTGCAGATGCGGTCGAGGAGGTTGGCGGTGGCGCGCTGGATCCGGGGGTCGACATGCCCGGGGCGGTCCAGCGCGGGCGACCAGGCGAAGGTGCCGGAGGCGAAGACGAGGGCGCCCGAGGGGGCGCGGTAGAGGGAGGTCTCCTGGTGGCGCAGGACGCCCTCCTGGTCGGTGTACGGGGAGTGGGCGAGCAGGATGCGGTCCTCGTGGGGCGGGAGCGGGGTGCGTGGGAAGTAGCGGTCGGCCTCGCCCGCGACCAGGCCCTCGATGCCCTCGCCCTCCTGGGTTCCGGTGGCCTCCCAGAGCCAGTGGTCGGCGTTGCGCACGATCAGTGGATGCGGCTCGGGGACCCGGCCGGCGTACTGGATGCCGACCAGCTGCTGCTCGGCGCGGTCGATCTCCCGCCAGAGGACGGCCTTGCCGGGGCCCCGGCGTTTGCGGCAGGTGAGCAGCCGGGCGGGGACTCCGGACGGGGACGGGCCCAGCTCCACCTGCCAGTACAGGCTGTTGGCGGAGAGGAAGACCAGGGAGGTGCCGCTGTCGCGGGCGAGTTCGACCGTGCGGCGCATGTTCGTCGACCAGTACTCGTCGTGTCCGGGGAAGACGAGCCCCCGGTAGCGGGTGGGGTCGACCTGGCCCGAGTGCAGATCGCGGGCGTCGGCGTAGGCGAGGTCGTAGCCGTAGCGCTCGGCCCAGCGGATGACGTCGTAGGCGTGGCCGACGTGCAGGGGCAGGCCGGCGCCCGCGTACGGCCGGTCGAAGGAGACCGTGGTCGCGGCGTCGGCCTCGCCGAGGAGGCGGCCGTTCCCGTCCCAGGCGTGGTAGAAGCTGGCGCCGGTGCGGCCGTCCTCGGGGTAGAGGTTGTAGGCCTGCCAGGTGACGTCGGGCAGGAGCAGCAGCAGGTCGGCGGGGTGCTGGTCGCGGACCGTGAAGGGGATGTGGGAGCGGTAGCCGTCGGCCGTGGTGAGGACCGCGACGTACGCCCCGACGCTCCAGTACGAGGGGATCTGGAGCCGCCAGGAGAGCCACCAGTGGTGGCAGGAGACCGTGCGGTCGGCGGTCAGCGGCGGGGGCTGGACGATGCCGGCGAGACGCGGGCTGGTGGTGATCTTGGCGGCGCCGGCGCCGTCGTAGTGGCCGATGCGGTAGATGTCGACGCTGAACTCCTGGGGCGGGTCGACCGTGATGTGGAAGTCGACGGCCTCGCCGGGGGCGACCGCGCCGGTGGAGGTGAAGCCCTTGATCTGGCGGCGGACGTCGTCGGCGGAGCGGGGGACGCCGGACGTGGATGCCGGGCCGGGCGCGGTGCGTGGGCCCGGGACCCTGGGGCCGCGTGCGCCGCCCGGCCCGCCGGGTCCGCCCGGCCGGCGCGCGGGGGCCGGGTCGACGTACCAGGGGACGACCTGGCCCGTGTCGTCGAAGTACGTCTCGCTGCCGCGCAGCCAGGGGACGGGGCCCTGGCCGAAGGGATCCGTCACGGCGTGGGCCAGTGCTCCCGACTCCCAGCGGCGGATGTGTTCCGGTCCCGGTGCCATGGCGCTCCCCTCCCTGGTGCCCCCGTGATCGTCCGGCGGTGCGGTCGCTTCGCGCTGTACGCCGACTGACCGGCCGGCAGGTCGGCTGTCCTATGTCGCCCGCCCATGCCATGGGCGCGATCGGTCCCAGCACATCACATAACGCGCGCAGACAGTCACTATTCGTTGCGAATTGGCCGAAAGTGGAACCAGGGGGTCCGTTCCGGGCGGGGCAGGATGGGGCGGGTGTGGTCAGGGGTGGCCGCGCGGGTAGGGAGGTCGGGAGGTCAGCCGAGGCGTACCGGCTTCTCGGGGCGTATGCCCAGCTCCACCAGCCAGGCGCGCAGGGGGGTCGCGTCACCGTCCTCCACCAGGCTGAGAACGCGGGGGGCGAGGTCGGCCACGCGCTCGCCGTCGACGAGGAGGGTGGGGCCGTCGAGCCAGTCGAGACCGGGGGTCGCCCCGACGGTGTCCATCGCGGCGCAGCACACCATCGCCGTGACGTGGTCGGCGAGCAGTTCGCGGTCGGTGCGTGGGGGCTGGAGCGGGAAGAGCGGAAGCGCGCCGTCCTCCCAGAGGGGACCGTCGGGGCCGCCCTGACCGGCGCCGGGCACCGGAGGCTTCGCCGCCGTCGCCTCCTCCCGCGCCACCTCCGAACCCAGCCGCGCGGCGAGCGCGGAGCAGCGGGGGTTGGGGGCGGGGAGATCGTCGCCGTCGTCGTCCTCGATACCCACGTCGCCCACGTCGCCCACGTCGCCCGCGTCGCCCACGTCGCCCGCGATGTCGGCTTCGCCTCTGATCTCGGCGTCTCCGTCGGGTCGGGTGGGGGGTGCGGGTTCGGCCGGGCGCGGGGCGGCACCTGGCGAGGGGGCTGCCGCAGCCTCGGCCGGTGCCGGATCAGTGCAGTCCGTGAGGTCCCCGGCCCGCGTCGGAGCGCCTGGGTGGGCGGGGCTCGGGCTGATAGGTGGCAGGTCGGGATCGTCGGCCGTCAGGTGGTCCAGGACGCGGGCCAGGGTGGGGCCGGACGGGTGGTGGGAACCGTGGTCGGGGGTGGGGCGGACACCGAGGGCGTCGAGGACGCGGTGGAGGCGGGCCGCGTCGGTGCGCCATTTGCGGTCGACGACCTCCTCCGGGTACTCCTGCCAGTCCACCGGGGACCAGTCCGGGCCGCACTCGGCGGGCCCGCCGTGGAAGAGGCGGGCGGCAAGCAGGGAGGCGGCCTCGTCCACCGCGCCGGGCTCTTCGAGCAGGTCGCAGGCGGGGCGCTCACCGAGGCGGGAGGCGAACCCCTCGGCCAGCCGGTCCCGGCGGGAGAGCTCGGTCAGCGCGGCCACGACCCCGGCGTCCAGCCGGGAGGGCCAGCGGCCCATCCGCCAGGCCGGCAGCGCGACCCGGGTCAGCAGCCGGTCCCAGCCCGCGTACGCGAGGCCCACCTGCTCCTGGGCGACGATCCGCAGCCCGTAGTCCACCGCCTGGGCGCGCTCGGCGGCCGCGGCGGCCACCCCCCGCTCCATCTCGGCGGCGTGCACCTGGCAGCTGCGCAGCATCAGCCGGCTGACCCAGCCGATGCCCGCGCAGACCAGACGCGCGGCGGGACATCGCCCGCGGTCGGCGGAGACCGCCACCGCGGCGTCCAGCCCGCGCACGAAGCGCCGGGCCGCGGCTATGTCGGGGTGCGCCGAAGGGCCCGTACCGGCGACGACCGGGGCGAGGACCGCGCGCAGTTCGCCGACGCGCATCCACCACAGGAAGGGGGAGCCGATGACGAGGACCGGTGCCGTCGCCGTACGACGGGGCAGATGGTGGCGGCCCGGGCCCGCACCGGCTATCTCGTCGCCGCGCCGGGGCGCGGGCGGGCCGTGGGCCGGGTGGGTGCGGTCCTCCAGCCAGCTGTCGCAGTCCGGGGTGAGCGCTATGGCGGAGGGCGCGGGGACGTCGAGGCGGTCGGCGAGGTCGCGCACCAGCCGGTACAGATCGGGTGCCGCCTCCTCGGCGACGGCGACCGTGGGGCTGACGGCGGGCCGGGCGCGGGCGACGACCAGGCCCACGACCCCGGCGGCGAGCAGGACGACCAGCGCGACCACGCCCACCACCCAGCGGGCGCTGTCCCAGCCCGGGCCCACGAGGTGTCCCGTGGAGCCGCCGGCGAGGAGGATCACGGCGGCGGCCGCGGGCAGCAGCGCGACGGCGAGCGCCCGGCTGCGGACCCGCAGCACGGCCAGCGCCCGGGCCCGCGCACTCTGCGCGCCCGCCTCCACTCCCATACCGGTCACGACCGGAACTCACCCCCTCACCGTCTCGCGGTCCTGGCTCGCCTGCTCCAGCTCATTCCCCCACTGTGGCACCCGCCACTGACATCGCAATGCCGGTGGGCCAAGTGCCGGAATGCTTGCGCCGCACCCTAGTTGGCACTCCGGCCTCCGTCAGCCGGATAGCGCAGCGCTCACTCGATGGAATGGCTTTGGGGAAAGGTGAAGGACGGTGGGCAACGATCAGGCCCCGGGTTCCAGGGGAGTCCACGAGGGACTCCGCAGGGGCCCGGGGCCTGGGTGGTGCGGTGGGAATGCGGTCCGTTCCCCGGCGTGTTACGCGCCCGCCGCCGCCTTCGCCGCGATGTCCGTACGGTGCTGGGAACCGTCGAGGCCGATCCGCGTGACGGCCTGGTACGCCCGGTCGCGGGCCTCGGTGAGGTCCGCGCCGGTCGCGGTGACGGACAGCACGCGGCCGCCGGCGCTGACGACCGTGTCGCCGTCCTTCTTCGTCCCGGCGTGCAGGACGTACGCGTGCGGGGCGTCCTCGGCGGCCACCGTGTCGAGGCCGGTGATGGCGTCGCCGGTGCGCGGGGTGCCGGGGTAGTTGTGCGAGGCGATGACGACGGTGACGGCCGCGTCCTCGCTCCAGCGCAGGCGCTCCAGGTCGGCGAGGGTGCCGTTCGCGGCCGCGAGCAGCACGCCGGCCAGCGGGGTCCGCAGCCGGGCCAGGACGACCTGGGTCTCCGGGTCGCCGAAGCGGGCGTTGAACTCGATGACGCGGACCCCGCGGGAGGTGATGGCGAGGCCGGCGTAGAGCAGCCCGGAGAACGGGGTGCCGCGGCGGCGCATCTCGTCGACGGTCGGCTGCAGGACGGTCTCCAGGACCTCCTCGACCAGCTTCGGGTCGGCCCACGGCAGCGGCGAGTACGCGCCCATGCCGCCGGTGTTGGGGCCCTCGTCGCCGTCGAGCGCGCGCTTGAAGTCCTGGGCGGGCTGGAGCGGGAGGACCGTCTCGCCGTCGGTGATCGCGAAGAGGGAGACCTCCGGGCCGTCGAGGAACTCCTCGATGACCACCCGGTCGCAGGCCGCGGCGTGCGCCTTGGCCGCCTCCAGGTCCTCGGTGACGACGACACCCTTGCCGGCCGCGAGACCGTCGTCCTTCACGACGTACGGCGCGCCGAACGCGTCGAGGGCCTCGGCGACCTCCTCGGCGGTCGTACAGACGTACGAGCGGGCGGTCGGGACGCCGGCCCCGGCCATGACCTCCTTGGCGAAGGCCTTCGACCCCTCCAGCCGGGCGGCCTCCCCGGACGGCCCGAAGACCGGGATCCCCGCCTCCCGCACGGCGTCGGCGACCCCGGCCACCAGCGGCGCCTCCGGGCCTACGACGACCAGCTCGGCGCCGAGCTCCCGCGCCAGCGCGGCCACGGCGTCGCCGTCCAGGGCGTCGACCTGGTGGAGCTCGGCGACCTCGGCGATGCCGGCGTTGCCGGGCGCGCAGTGCAGCGCGGTGACGGCGGGGTCGAGGGACAGGGAGCGGCACAGGGCGTGTTCGCGGGCGCCGTTACCGATGACGAGGACGTTCACAGGGGTCAGCCTAACGGGAGGGGGCGGGCGCCTTTGTGCGGGAGGCCGAGGGACGGGGGCAGGGGAGTTCGTAGGTTCCGACGAACGGCGGCCTCGGCACCCGGCGGTCCCGCCTACTCGTTGGTGTACTCCTCCACCACCGTCGCGCCCAGTTCGCGCACGATCAGTTCATGGCCGGAGAGCGCCGACTCGTTGAGGTCGGGGTCGTCGTCCTCGGGGATGTCGTCCTCGGGGGCCACCGGTTCCGCGGCCGAGGCCGTGATGGACGTCAACGTCATCACGCTCACCCCGCGCCAGACCGTCGCCGAGCAGGACGCCGAGTACGGGCCGAAGTTGCACGACCGCG